>JAIITD010000231.1 GCA_022737715.1 Veillonella sp. | reverse complement strand
GGCAACTTCTCGTCCTCCATGGCGTACATTGGCAACTTCTTCCCTAAATCCGAAAAAGGTACTGCTCTTGGTATCAACGGCGGCGTTGGTAACCTTGGTGTTTCTGTAATCTACTTCTTGGCTCCATTTGCTATGGGTTCTACTGCACTAGGTAGTGTATTTGGTGTAACACCAGCTATCATCAAAGGTAACGCAGTATACCTTGCCAATGCAGCTTTCATGTGGATCGTACCACTCGTTGTTATCCTTGCACTTATGACACGTTTCATGGATAACTTACCACTAGAAAAACCAAATCCTAAAAATCTTGTACAAATCTTTGGCAACAAACACACTTGGGCGTTTACATTACTTTATACATGTTCCTTCGGTGCTTTCTCTGGTTATGCAGCAGCACTTGGTCTCTTGGTAGGTAAAGAGTTCCCTGAAATTCCATTCGCATCCATCGCATTCGTTGGTCCACTTGTTGCAGGTGCCCTTCGTCCTGTAGGCGGTTGGTTATCCGACAAAATCAACAGCGGTACAAAAGTTACCTTTGTTAGCCTCATCGGCTTATGTGCTACCACTGCATTGATCGCAGTTGGTGTAGATATGCACAACTTCCCATTCTTCTTTGCTATGTCCGTATTGACATTCGTATGCTGCGGCTTTGCAACAGGTGCTACATTCCGTATGATTCCTCACGTATTTGGCAATCCGTTGTTATCCTCTCTAATCACAGGTTTCGTAGCTGCTGTAGCTGCATACGGTGCATTCATTACACCTAAAATCTTCGGTTTCGTATACTCCACATTCGGCAACATTCACCCTGCATTCGCAGTACTACTAGCATTCAACATCGTAACAGTTGCAGTTTGCTTCTGGTTCTATGTGAGAAAAGGGGCAAACATGAACGTATAAATTCATGTTCTACCTTATAGCTGTATAGAAAATATAATTTACATCATTAAAGAAAATATAATTCACCCTTAATTTGGGTAATGAAATACCCCCTCAGTCGTCCTCCACCGCCTTAACGGCCTGCGGCTAGGCCTTGGCCTAGCAAAGTCGGACTCTCTGAGGGGGTTATTTCATTAGAAATTAGATGTGAATTAGATTATCTACATGGTGAATTATATTTTCTATTACAGCAATTACGGTTGTCCATGAATTTATGCGTTCTAAATAGACAGAACGGTCGCGGCCTAGGGACTTGACCTAGTAAAGTCGGATAATTGTGGGTGTTCTTTTATTGAAATTTAGATCTGTATTAGAGCATCACATAGTAAATTATATTTTTTGCCACAGCAATTACGGTTGTCCATGAATTTAT
>JAIITD010000230.1 GCA_022737715.1 Veillonella sp. | reverse complement strand
GGTATTAAGTACGCTATAAACATAGTTATAGTGTACTTTTTGATAAATGTGATTGTTTTTACACATACATATAAATTTCAGTTTATTTTCATCTAAAATATAAAATTTCGTTAAATAAATAGATGTAAAAGTATTTACAATTAATTAATAAATTGATATTATTAAGTTATCCTATATGAAGTGTGTGTGAATGAGAGAAAAACCACTCTTCATGAAGTGAACTAAGTGTAAAAGTTACATTTTTTATGTACTTATGAGAAAGGGGTTCAAAGGTTTTATGAATAAGGTCTTTAAAGTCGTTTGGAGCAAATCCAAGGAATGCTACGTTGTAGTTCCTGAAATTGCGAAAAATAATAGCGGCAAAAAGAAAGTCCTAGCTAGCGTATTAGCTGGTTTAGCTGTAGCTGGCGCTATGGGCGGTATTGCGCCTCAACAAGCAATGGCTGGTTATGATACTGGCAATAGTCATGTTAATATCTGGGCAGATACAAATCCAAAGAGCAATGGTCAAAACTATAATGTTGGTCAAAACTCTATCGTTGTAGGCTATCAAAATACTACTGATAACGTAGCTGGCCATGATGGTAAAGTAGCAATTGGTGCTAAAAATACATCCACAAATAATGCTTCTACAGCTGTAGGTAATGAAAATAAAGCTACAGGTGGTGCGGCAACAGCCGTTGGTGCTGGTAATACTGCTTCTGGTAAAGCTTCTGTTGCTCTTGGTAATGTAAATAATGCTGATGCTAAGGCTGCTATTGCTATTGGTACCTACAATAATGTTAATTACACCAAAGGCTCTTGGCAAACAACACCTAAACACGCAGGTGAATATTCTACTGTAGTAGGTAATTACTCCAGTGCAACTGGTACAAGTGCATCCGCTATGGGTGTATATACTAATGCTACTGGTGCAGGTTCCTTTGCTGCTGGTTACAACAATAATGCAAATGGTCAAAACTCCGTTGCTATTGGTTCTGAAAATACATCCCATGTAGCAGATACTGTAACTTTGGGTCAATTTAATAATGCAAAAACAATGGGTGGGATCTCCATTGGTAAAAATAACTTGACTGATTCTGCAGATGGCAATCGTAGTGATGTAGAAAGAAATAGAGAGAATTCTCAAATCGCCATCGGCCGTGATAATACAGCTACTAACTTAGATGCTATTGCAATCGGTCGTGATACACATGCTACAGGCTCTGGTGCAACAGCTCTTGGTGCACGTGCTGATGCATCTGGTAATAACTCCATTGCTATCGGTCAAAGTGGTAAAACTTCTGATCGTGTTGTTGCATCTGGTGTAAACTCCAT
>JAIITD010000036.1 GCA_022737715.1 Veillonella sp. | reverse complement strand
ATGTAAACAAAGTGTGATTTATTTAGTTGACAATGTAAGTACATGAAGAGGTGAATACTATGAGTCAAATTCGTCAAATCACAGAAATCGGTATTTTAACAGCTATGATTACAATCTTAGGAGCTATCAAGATTCCTAATCTTGTGCCGGGGATTGAGTTCCAGTTATCGGCCCCGCTAGCGGTAGCAATTTGCGCGGCCTTCGGATTTAAAAAGTACATCATAAGCGGTTGTTTATCCAGCCTTATCGGATTGGCACTGGGGACACAAAATTTTCTTAGTGTTGCTATTGCTATGCAGTTTAGATTGGTCGTTGGTTTCTTGTTATGGATTTGCAAAAATCATATGCTTGGTGTAATCCTAAGTGGTCCTATTGCATCTACAGTGGCTCGATTAACACTATCCGTTTATGTTGGTAAAGGTGCTCTCGCTATGGTTATGTTGGCTGTACCTGGTATGATCTTTACCGCTATTGTAGCGCCTATCATGACTGCTGTATTTAAAAAGTCTGTATCAGCAGCTACACATAGTGCACCTCGAAAGGTTGTGTAATGATGGGGCTATACAGTATTCGTATGCGCGGTGCAGAAGGAGGACCTCATGAAGAAGGGGGACGCCATATATCTGGAGCTGAACGCATTGTCGATGAAAGTGATTTAGAATCTGTAGCATCCTCTTTAATTCATCGTGCATTGCATCATAGTAAAGGAAAATCGGATTTTATCAATATTCGTATAGATGCAATTCACGATGAGGATATTACATATGTTGATTGTATCGGTGTTGATGAACATGAGACTTCATCAGTAAAAGAATCACATGAATTAGCAAAAAACTTACTACAATCTGTAGTGAGCCATGAAGCAGTAGAAAATGCTTTCACAGAACTAGGACAATTGCCTGGAAATATGCGTGGTGCTATTCTAATGAATGCCAATACAGGTGTGCGATTGGATCAAGACACGATGCGCGGTGTTCGTGTAAGTCATATGGATGCGTGTGGCAACGAAACAAGACCTATGAATGTGCACATGCGTGAAGCTCTTGTACTGGCTACAAAGGTACAATCTTGTCCTGGGATTGTAGGCGAACTTTGTTGGTCCGACGATCCTGATTATACAGTGGGATATGTGGCATGTAATGGCATATATCATCGCATTCCGAATATGAAAGAAATGGGGAATCCTATTGGAGGTCGTGTATTTTTTGTTGATACTAATAGGCCTATTCATGAAATTGTCGATTATTTAGAGAATACAACAGTATTGGTACGGTGGTAACGTGGATTATTATCAAGACTTTCAGAAAAAACTAGAGGCTAAAGAACAAGAACAAAATAAGAGAATGATTAAGACCTATGAGCCTTTAGATGCGGTGTGTGTAAAACGAGATCATCGCGAGTATATCATGATGGCATCTAACAATTATTTGGGGCTTACCCATGAACCTCGTGTACAACAAGCGGCCATTCAAGCCATTCAACAATATGGTACAGGATCTGGTGGCGCTAGACTTACATCAGGTTCATTCCCTTTGTTTAAGGAATTGGAAAGGGCTATAGCCAATTTTAAAGAAACAGAGCAGTCTCTCGTATTTAATACAGGCTATATGGCCAATGTCGGTACAATTACGGCCTTAATGAATAAGCATAGTGTCATCATTAGTGATGAATTGAACCATGCGAGTATCATAGATGGATGTCGCCTGAGTGGAGCTCATATTGAGCGGTATAAACATAAAGATGTAGAACATGCGGAATATATTCTTAAGAATTACAAATCGGATCATAAAATGATTATTACAGATGGTGTATTTAGCATGGATGGAGATATTGCACCATTAGATAGACTGTATGCGTTAAGTAAGGACTATAATGCTCTTCTTATGGTAGATGATGCGCATGCAACTGGTGTCATCGGAAATGGACGCGGCACAGCTCATCATTTTGGTCTAACCGATGTAGATGTACAGCTTGGTACCTTGAGCAAGGCTTTAGGTTCTGTTGGTGGCTATGTGGCGGGGCGTAAGGAATTAATAGAATACCTGATTAACTATAGTCGTAGCTTTATATTTTCTACAGCTTTGTCCCCAGCGGATATTGGTGCGGCTTTAGAGGCCCTACGAATTGTACATGATGAACCATCTGTGGTTGATACATTACGTGATAACACTGTGTATATGGCACATAAATTACAGGCTATGGGGATTGATTGTGATGACGAAACACCGATATTCCCAATTGTGGTAGGGGATAATGATCGAGCCTTAACATTGGCCCGTGAGTTAGAAGAACGAGGTATTATTATTACAGCCATTCGTCCTCCTACGGTTCCTGTTGGTGAAAGTCGGCTACGCATGACAGTTACAACCGCTCATAGTAAAGAACAAGTTGATTATGTCGCAAAAACGCTACATGAATTACTTGTTGACATGAATATACATTAGGGGTATGATAGATAAACCAACAAACCCATGGGGATGTAAAGGTTTCGACAGGGGCGAGTGTGGTATAGATAGCGAGTCGGCGTTCCATTGGGCCGTTAAACGGTGGGAAAACATTTAAACGCAGAAGAAAATTTTGCATTAGCTGCATAAGCTACGTCCCTCATACTTGTGCCTACCAAGTGTGAACGGACGTCAAACCGTAGGCTGGCTTAATTTAGTCGTTCATATGAATTAGGCGAGACAACATGAACTGGAGTACTGTAGTTTGTCTGTGAGCGATAGGTACTTGAGACTTAAATCATAGACTGTGCTCGGAGAAGTCTATATGGCAACGCTTTTGGACAGGAGTTCGACTCTCCTCATCTCCACCATGAGATGATTCATACCGAAGATTAGTATCTTGTAATGATACTAATCTTCGGTATTTTTTGTTTTGTACACAAATTTTTATAAAAGTCAACAATATATGGTGTGAAATTGTACGCAATTGAATGTTTAAAAATATAGATAATATCTAGCTTTATCAGAGGTTTGTAGGATATAGAAATCTTGACTATCCCATGGGAATAAAGTACAATATATTGAGAAATTTATGAATTTGGATCTTATAAATTTAGTGTTATGAAAAGGAGTACATGTAATGAAGTCTCGATATTCACGCATGTTAGCAGTATTAGCAGTATCCGCTTTACTGGTGGCAGGTTGTGGTAGTCAACAACAGCAATCTGCTGATGTGGCGGTAAATTCGTATAAAATCGTATCGCAAAACGCACAAGTTGATCAAACCTATACGGGTACGGTTAAGGCAGAAAATTCTGTGGCTGTACATGCTCGTGTTACTGGTTATGTGGTGGAAAAATTTGTTAAAGGTGGGGACCAAGTAGTAGCTGGTCAACCTTTATATCGCATCGATTCTCGCCAATATGAATCCAATGTAGCAACAGCGGAAGCTAATGTAGCAAGAGCTAATGCAGATTATCAAAATGCAGAAACTGATTTAGGTCGTTACGAAACATTGGCAAGTCAAGATGCGATTGCGCGCCAACGCGTAGATACTCAACGTTCTGCTGCAGAACAAGCTAAAGCAGCTGTAGAAGCACAACAAGCAGCATTGAAGATTGCGCAAGATAACTTGGGTGACACTATCATTTATGCACCATATTCCGGCACATTGAGCATGGATGCTGTTGATATAGGTACATTTGTTAATGCCGGATCTACCACATTGGTAACCATCGATTCTGTAGATCCTATTTTCGTTGAATTTAGCATGACTGAACAAGAGTATCTTGAATTCATGGCTACTCGTTCTGGTGATGAAAACAGCGGTCTTAATTTGAAATTACGCTTAGCTGATGGCAAGGAATATAATCAAGTAGGTTCTGTTGTTCAAGCGGCAAGAACATTAGATCCTTCCACAGGTAAGTTGATTTTGAAAGCTTCCTTCCCTAATCCTGACCATTTATTGTTACCGAATATGTTTGCTACCGTTATTTCTCCTGGTGAAAAATTAACGGATGCCATTTTGGTACCTACAAAAGCTATTTTACAAATTATGGATAAAAACTTTGTATATGTCATCGGTCAAGATGGAACAGTATCTCAAAAGGCTGTTGAACTTGGTGGCACTACAGGGGCTTTCACAATCGTTAAATCTGGTCTTGTAAATGGTGATGAAATCGTTGTAGATGGTTTAACTAAAGTTAAAAATGGTGCAAAGGTACAAGCCACTGAATTGTCTAAAACACAAATTGAAACAGCTAAACAATAGGAGGTAAGACGTGTCGAAATTCTTTATTAATCGACCTATCTTTGCCATTGTTATTGCCATCATGATTACATTAATCGGTTTGCTTTCAATGGTTAATCTTCCGGTAGCTCGATATCCACAAATTTCACCACCAAGTGTACGTGTTAGTACCATGTATACAGGTGCTACGCCTCAAGTACTGAATGATACTGTAGCCAGTGTAATTGAGTCTCAAATTGTAGGCGTTCAAGATTTAGACTATATGACATCTGATAGTGCTAGTACTGGTACATATTCTTTGTCATTACAGTTTAATCAAGGTAGTGATCCCGATATGGATACGGTTAATACCCAAAACCGTGTGCAAGCGGCGCTAGCTCAACTGCCTTCAGAGGTCCAACAAGTTGGTGTAACAACGACAAAATCCTCTGGCGATATGGCGTATATTTTCTCCTTGAATTCTCCTAATGGTACCTTTGATAGTACATTCCTTAAAAACTATGGTACAAACTATTTGATGGATGCAATTAAGGGCGTAAAAGGTGTTGGTTCCGTTCAAGAATTCGGTTCTGACTACGCAATGCGCATTTGGTTAGATCCTAGCAAGATGCAAAAATTAGGCATTACCATGTCTGATGTAACATCTGCTATTAAAGGGCAAAACGTACAGGCTGCGGCTGGTACAGTTGGTAAAAATCCTACTAATGGAGAACAAGCATTCCAGTATCCTATTAAAATTAATGGCCGTCTAGTGACAGAGCAACAATTTGGTAATATTGTTATCAAGAACTCTAATGGTACTGTATTACATTTAAAAGATATAGCTCGTATAGATGTGGGCGCAAAAGGGTACGATTTTGTCGCTAAGTCTTCATATCGCGATCCAAATGCTCCATCTGGTGAGATTTTATTTGTTGAACATCGTCCGTCTGCTGGTTTTGCCATTTCCTTACAAAATGATGCAAATGCTTTAGAGACGATTTCAAATGTTCAAAAAATATTGCAAGAACAGTCTAAGTCTTTCCCACAAGATTTGGAATATCACGAAGTAGTAGATAATACGAAATTCGTACGTGCCTCTATTAATGAAGTAGAGCATACATTCTTTGAAGCTTTATTGCTCGTACTCATCGTAGTGTATGTATTCTTGCAATCATGGCGTTCTACATTGATTCCGATGATTGCAGTACCTGTATCATTACTAGGAACATTTGGGGCCTTTGTATTATTAGATTTCTCCATCAATACATTAACACTGTTTGCCATGGTATTGGCTATCGGCCTTGTCGTCGATGATGCTATCGTAGTGGTAGAGGCTGTTGAATATGAGTTAAAATATAATGGTTTATCTCCAAAAGAAGCTGCCATTGCGGCTATGAAAAATGTACAAGGCCCAGTTATCGGTATTGCCTTCGTATTGGCTGCCGTATTCGTACCTGTTGCGTTTATGGGTGGCATGACGGGTATATTGTATAAACAATTCGCCTTAACGATTGCTGTATCTGTAGCAATTTCTGCTGTTATTGCATTGGTATTAACACCTGCGCTCTGTGCGATAATGTTAAAACCTCATGTGCAAAAAGAACGTGAAGACTTTGTTCATCGTCAACTCAATAAATTTAATCGTGGTCTTGAACGTTTTAGCGATTGGTATGGCAAGGTGTTAGCTCGATTAAGTCATCGTTTGAGCTTAACCGTTATTACATTGCTCGTCTTTGCTGCTGGTACAGGTATCGTATTCCATTTCTTACCTACAAGTTTCGTACCTGCAGAAGACAGTGGATATTTCCTTATTGCTGTAAATGAACCACCAGGAGCAACGTCTGCTCGTACCGTGGAAACTCTTGATAAAATCAAAGATTTCTTAGAACAAACACCGGGCATTAAAGACAATGTAGAACAAGTATTTACTGTTTCTGGGTTTGACCTTTTAGGGGGCTCTCAAAAATCTAGTGCTGGTGTTTCCTTTGCGGTATTAAAAGATTGGGATCAACGTAAATCATCTAATCAATCTGTTAATGCTATGGTGGGTGCAGTATTTGGCTTTGGTGCGAAGAATGTACCTGAAGCCAGTGTAGTAGCTTTGAATCCTCCATCCATTCCAGGCCTTGGTAACACTGGTGGCTTTACAATGTATATCATTAATAAAGCTGGTGATAGTGCTGAGGTAATGGCGGAACGGGCTCAGGCATTTATGGCAGAAGCTAGAACTAATCCGGCTATTCAAACAGTGTATACCACATTTGATACATCAACCCCATCCTTACAATTTGAAATCAATCGTGATAAGGCTGCTCAAGATGGTGTTCAACTCACTGATATCTTCACTGCATTGCAAGGTTTCTATGGTAGTATTCAAGTTAATGATTATACATCGTATGGTAAGAACTATAAGGTTGTTGTTCAAGCAGAAGATCAATTCCGTCAAAATGCTGACAACTTGAATATGCTAGCTGTTCGTAATAGTAAGGGTCAAATGGTTTCCGTTGCTAACTACATTACGAAAGATAAGACGTCAACCCCTTCATCCATCACGCGTTTCGATAATGCTATGGCCGTTAAAATTGGCGGCTCTGCGGCTCAAGGATATGCTTCTGGTGATGCAATTCAAGCATTGAAGGATGCAGCTGCTAAAACATTGCCAGCTGGTTATACCTATGATTGGGGCGATCAATCCCGCGAAGAATTGAAGGCTGGATCACAAACCATGTTGATTCTAGGTCTTGGCTTGACATTTGTATTCTTGATTCTTGCTGCCTTGTATGAATCCTGGAAAGTTCCATTTGCTGTATTATTCTCCGTACCATCTGGTATGATTGGTGCTGCATTAGTACCATTCTTGTTGAATTTTACAGGTCGATTCCAATTAGCAAATGACATCTATATGCAAATTGGTTTGTTAACATTGGTAGGTTTAGCTGCTAAGAATGCTATTCTGATTATCGAGTATGCGAAGATTCGTGTTGACGAACGCGGTATGGATGTTGTCGATGCGGCTATCGAAGCGGCTAAGATTCGTTTGCGTCCAATCTTGATGACGTCCTTTGCATTCATCCTAGGCGTATTGCCATTGGCAATTTCTACTGGTGCCGGTTCTGGTGCTCGTACATCGATGGGTATCACAGTCGTAGCAGGTATGACAACAGCTACATTCTTTGGTATCTTTATCATTCCAATGCTTTTCATCATCGTCGAAAAGATTGGTCCTGGATTCTTTACAAAGCGTAAAAAGAATCACTAATTCCAAATTTCATAACACAAATAAAACACGCTTATAACATAGCTTATAGGCGTGTTTTTTTAACTATTTTATGGTATAATATGCTAGTTAAAACGATTTAATTATCGCATGGGCGATATTGTGAAATATTTATATAAAAGAGGTATAAACATGAGTGAAGTAAAAACATTTGTGGCTGGTCATAAAAGCCCTGATACTGATTCTATCTGTTCTGCAATTTCTTATGCTAATTTGTTAACACAAATGGGTACCCCTGCAACACCTGTATGTGCTGGTGATGCGAATAAGGAAACTAAATACGCGTTGGAACATTTTGGTTTCGAACACCCACAAATCGTTACAAATTGGGAAGAGTTTGCTCCTAATGGTGGTGATTTATACTTAACTGACCACAATGAATCCAAGCAAATCATCGACGGTTATAAATCCATGAATATGTGTGGTGTTATCGACCATCACCGTATTGGTGATTTCGAAACTGATGGCCCTGTATTCATTCGCATGGAACCAGTAGGTTGTACAAATACAATTTTGACTAAACTTTATATTGAAAATAATCAAGCAATCCCTAAGAATATTGCTGGTTTAATGTTATCTGCCATTATTTCTGATACTGTATTGTTCCGCTCCCCAACCTGTACAGAAACAGACAAGGAAATGGCTCATAAACTAGCTGCTATCGCCGGTGTAGATATCGAATCCTATGGTTTAGAAATGTTGAAAGCTGGCGCAGATATTTCTGATTTAACAAACGATGAAATCGTGCGCACAGATATGAAGGAATTTTCTGAAGCAGGTCAAACAATTTCTATCGGTCAAATTTCTGTTATGGATACAACTGATGTATTGGCTAAGCAAGCTGAATTAGTAGTCGCTCTAGAAGCTCTTCGCACAGCTAATGGCTATGCTGCATCCTATATTATGGTTACCAATATTCTTGATGAAAGCACAACATTAATCTATAGCGGTGATGTAGAATCTGTTGTAGTTAATGCATTTGGTAAGGATGTAAAAGATAATGCTGTATTCTTACCAAATACAATGTCCCGTAAGAAACAAATTGTACCTCCAATTTTAGGAGCTATGAAATAATAAAGGATATCGACATATCATGGTAATAAAAACGTTGCTCTTGCAACGTTTTTATTATATGTGATGGTCATTTATAATTACTCATTTTATGTTATAGATAAGGAGATACCATGCAATCATTGTTAGATGGCTTGAATCGGGAGCAACAACAAGCCGTACAACATACCGAAGGCCCACTATTGATTTTAGCAGGTGCAGGATCAGGGAAAACAAAGGTATTAACTGTACGTATAGCATATTTACTAGCTCAAGGTGTAAATCCTTATGAAATCTTAGCCATTACATTTACCAATAAAGCGGCTAAGGAAATGAAAAGCCGTGTAGAAGGCCTTGTAGGTGATGTAGCGAATCGCATTTGGCTAAGTACATTCCACAGTTTTTGTGCTAAATTTTTACGCTTTGAATTAGATAATTTTTTAGGTTATAACAGTAATTTTACAATTTATGATACATCTGACTCTCAAGTCGTTATAAAGGCAGCGTTGAAGGCCCTTAATCTGGACGATAAATATTATCCTGTAGGTGCCATGATTAGTGCTATTTCCGACGCGAAAAATAAATTGATGTTCGCCTCTGATTATAGAAAACAAGCGCGTGACTTTTACCAACAAAAGGTAGCTGATGTATATGAATACTACGAACGAGAGTTGCGTAAAAACAATGCATTAGATTTCGATGATCTATTACTTGTAGCGGTAAAATTATTACAATCTAATGCTGCCGTACTAGACAAATACAGCAAACGGTTTAAGTATGTGATGATCGATGAATATCAAGATACGAACCATGCTCAATACTTATTGGCGTATTTACTATCATCTCATTGGAAGAATATTGCCGTCGTAGGTGATGCTGACCAAAGTATTTACGCATGGCGTGGTGCAGATATTCAAAATATTCTCGATTTTGAAAAGGATTATCCAAATTGTACATCCATTAAATTGGAGCAGAATTATCGTTCTACCAAAATTATCTTGGATGCTGCCAATGCAGTTATCGACCATAATGAAGGGCGTCCAGAAAAGAATCTTTGGACAGATAAGGTAGAAGGAGCTAAAATTCAACATTTTACAGCTCAATCGGAACATGAAGAGGCCGCTTTCATAGGCGATACGATTGTAAAGAAACACGATATTCACGGCGTACCATATGGTGATATGGCCATCTTATATCGTACCAATGCACAATCCCGTGTGCTAGAAGAAGCATTGATAAAACGTGCCTTACCGTACACTATGGTAGGTGGCACTAAGTTCTATGACCGAAAAGAAATCAAAGATGTGCTCGCTTATTTGCGCGTATTATATAATCCGTTTGATGATTTAAGTTTATTGCGTATTATTAATGTGCCAAAGCGTAGTATCGGGGCTACTACGGTATCTAAGTTACAAGATTATGCCCGTGAAAATGGTACATCCCTATTTATGACCTTAACGCAATTACATTTGGTCGATACCATTAAGGGTAAAACGAAAGAGAAACTTGAAGAATTTGGCATTTTAATTTTTACACTTGTTGCAGAAATGGATGATAAATCCGTTCTTGATATTTTAGAAGCTATTCTTGATCGAACTGGCTACTTAGCTCAATTAGAGGAAAGTACGGATCCACAAGATCAAGCGCGGGCAGAAAATATCGGTGAATTATTATCTGTAGCAAAAGATTTCCAAGATACAAATCCAACGGGTACTGTAGAAGATTTCTTGGAACAAGTAGCTCTAGTGAATGATGTTGATTCCTTTGAACAAGAGGAATCTAAGGTTACCTTGATGACATTACATGCTGCTAAGGGTCTTGAATTCCCTATCGTATTCCTCGGTGGCTTAGAAGAGGGATTATTCCCACATAGTCGTACCTTGATGAATCCAGAGGAGATAGAAGAAGAACGACGCCTTGCGTATGTAGGGATTACGCGTGCTGAGAAGGAATTATACATTTCTAATGCTACAACCCGTACCGTATTTGGTCGAACTAGTAGCTATTTACCTTCTCGTTTTATCGACGAAATTCCAGCGGAACTTGTAGATGGTTTACGTGCGAAACGAAGAATTCCTGATGATATTAAACCAACAGTGCCAAGACATATGTCAGTCGCTAGTCGCCCTGTTACAAAACCGATTATTCGCAATGAAGTGATCGCTGATTGGAAGGTTGGGGATACTGCTATTCACAGTAAATGGGGAAATGGTAAGGTCGTCAATGTTTCCGGTGAAGGGGCTGGCATGAAGTTGACCATCGAATTCCCTACACAAGGTGTTCGCGTCGTTATGGCCAAGTTTGCACCTGTCAAAAAAGGTTAGAACAATCACTGTATGATATAGAGGATAATTATGAATCCTAAAGATAGAATAGAACAATTACAAAAAGAATTGACTCATGCGCAGTATTTATATTATGTAAAAGACGCGCCAACCATGAGCGATTTTGAATATGACCAAAAATATCGTGAGCTCGTTGATTTAGAAACAGCGAATCCAGAATATATTGTGCCATCATCTCCTACACAGCGGGTTGGCATCAAGGCGGATGGCCCTTTTGAAAAGGTGGTACACGGTAGACCTATGCTTAGCTTGTCTAATGTGTTCAGTGCTGATGAAGTGCGTGCCTTTGACCAACGGGTAACGAAGGAATTGGGACATCAAACAAAGGCTTATGTGGTGGAGTTAAAAATTGACGGCTTAGCTGTTAATTTGCATTATGAGAATGGTATCTTCGTTCGTGCTGTCACACGCGGTGATGGTAAGGTGGGGGAAGATGTAACAGCCAATGTACGTACCATCAAATCCATTCCTTTATACCTAGAAAATGCGCCTGAATTTATCGAAATTCGCGGTGAAGCGTATATGCCGCATAGCGAGTTTAAGCGTATCAATGAAGAACGCGATGAAGAAGGATTACCGACCTTTGTCAATCCTCGTAATGCGGCAGCAGGTTCCTTGCGTCAACAAGACCCTGCTATCACAGCGAGTCGTAATCTTGCGTTCTTTGCCTATGCCATCGGTTCTGAAAGTGGTGCCAATATTCATACGCAAGAGGAATTGTTACATACATTGGAAAATTTTCATTTCTCTGTAAATCCTCATTATCGCGTATGTAAGACGGTAGATGAAGTTATTGAGGCCATCAATTATTGGGGCGAAAAACGCCATGAACTACCATATGATACCGATGGTATGGTTATCAAGGTTAATGACTTTGATGACCAAGAGGTATTAGGCTCAACGGCTAAAGATCCTAAGTGGGCTACGGCTTATAAATATCCTCCTGAAGAGGTAGAAACGATTGTTAAAGATATTACCATCAATGTGGGCCGCACCGGTGTATTGACGCCGACTGGAGAACTAGAACCTGTGTTTGTATCCGGCACTAATGTGAGTCGTGTTACACTACATAATCAAGACTTTATCACAGAAAAAGACCTTCGCATTGGTGACCATGTCCTCATTCACAAGGCGGCTGAAATCATTCCTGAAGTCATTCGTGTATTGCCTGAAAAACGTACAGGCAGTGAGGTTCCTTTCACAATTCCGAATCATTGTCCTGTTTGTAATAGCCCAGCAGTACGCCGCGATGGCGAAGCGGCCATTCGCTGCACCAACAAACATTGTCCAGCTATTGAAAAGGAACAAATCATTCACTTTGCATCTCGCGATGCTATGAATATCGATGGACTTGGTCCAAGTATTGTAGAAAATTTAATTAATGAAAAATTGATTACCAATGTTGTCGATTTATATCATTTGACTACGGAATCTATTATGGCTATGGACCGTATGGGCAAAAAATCGGCAGATAACCTTGTGAAAGCTATTGCAGATTCTAAATCTCGTGGCTTAGATCGCGTCTTATTTGGCCTTGGTATTCGCCTTATCGGTTCTAAAGCGGCCGGTACAATCGCTAATGTTGTAAAGACTATGGATAGATTTTTAACGATTACCAAAGACGAGTTGGTAGCTGTAGAGGAAATCGGTCCTACTATGGCGGATAGCATTATTGAATATCGCGAAGACCCTCAACATATTGAAATTATCAATGGCTTGATTGCAGCAGGTCTTAAAATGGACGTCGATGTGCAAGAAGCCGCTGGCAATGAAATGGACGGAGAAACCGTCGTTCTTACTGGTAAACTAGAGGTTATGGGTCGCAGCGAAGCTGGTAAAATTTTAGAAAAACACGGCGCAAAGGTGACGGGGTCTGTATCTAAAAAGACAACACTTGTCATTGCTGGCGAAGATAGTGGTAGTAAGTTAACGAAAGCAAATGAACTCGGTATTCGCGTTATTAATGAAGTCGAGTTTACTGAATTATTACGTGATTTAGGTGAATTATAATCCTTTATTTTGAAAATAAGTCTTATATGCTTTATAATAATAAGATATGAAAGGATGTGGACCGATGAAAATCAGCCAAGAGGAAATTAAGAAAATCGCTTTACTGTCCCGATTAGAAGTAAAAGAAGATAAAATGGCTAGCGTTGAGAAAGAATTATCCGATATCTTAACGTATGTAGCAGAATTAAATGAATTAGAATTAGATGATGTAGAAGTAATGGCTCATGCTGTTCCTTTACATAATGTGTTTAGAGAAGATGAGACTAAACCTTCTTTAGACCACGACTTAGCATTGTCTAATGCACCTGAAGAAGAAGATGGGTACTTTAAGGTACCACGCGTTGTACAAGAATAGGAGGTTTC
>JAIITD010000035.1 GCA_022737715.1 Veillonella sp. | reverse complement strand
TTATGATTTCATGCAAAATGCCTTCTTCGTAGCAGTATGCATTTCCCTATTATGCCCATGCATCGGTATATTTATGGTACTTCGCCGGTCCAGTATGATTGGCGACACCATGAGCCATGCGTCCCTCGCCGGGATTACCCTTGGTTTATTGACCAATACAAACCCTATTTTAGGGGCTTTCATATTCACCGCCATCTGCGGTGCCCTCATCGAGTTC
This sequence comes from Veillonella sp., assembly GCA_022737715.1. GTDB lineage: Bacteria > Bacillota > Negativicutes > Veillonellales > Veillonellaceae > Veillonella. The sequence goes on along the minus strand of JAIITD010000035.1, from coordinate 13,073 downwards.
TTGCGAAAATATTTTTCTCACCACCTCGATTTGATTCTTACCATCATCTTATCCCTCAGTATCGGTACAGCCATTACCCTTATCAGTTCTGGCAAGCTGAAAGCTAACGCTAACGTCTTTTTCTTCGGTAGCATCTTAACCGTTAATACTGCAGATATGATAAGCATTGCGGTGCTCACCATCCTATCTGTATTAACCTTGTATTTCCTCTACAACTCACTACTCTATATCGCCTACGACGAAGAGGCGGCACGGGTAGCAGGTGTAAAGGTTGATTTAATTAACTATGTATTTGCCATTTTAATGGCAGCGGCTGTATCCATTTCCATCAAAATCGTGGGCGTCCTCGTATTGAGCGCCATGATTGCACTACCTGTGGCCTCTGCGTTACAAATGGAAAAAGGATTTAGAACGACCTTGCTCTGCTCCATTGGATTTAGTTTGCTCGCCATGATTATCGGCCTATTCGGATCCTATTACCTTAACGTAGCGCCAGGTGGCTTTGTATCACTTACATCGGTATTCATCCTATTAGTGGTACTCATCATTAAGAATATTAAATCCATTATACGAAGAATACAATTTAGTAAATAAATATTATATGTACAAGAGTATATACAGTTAATATTAACCCATAATAGAAAGCGTTATTATGAATACAACACATTGGCCAGAAGGCATAAAAAAGACCAAACAGCGCGAAGCTATTTGGTCTGTATTAACCGCAACAGATAAACCGATTACAGCCATCGAAATTGCAGAACGATTAGGCGATGGCGGTACTACGTGGATGTCTACCATCTACCGTACGCTTGAGTTATTAGAAACAAAAGATATCGTTACACGTACCACCATCATGGGTAGTGACATGGCATACTACGAAATTACACCTCATACACACCGCCATTATGCAGTATGCACTAAATGTGGTGCGATGATACCACTTCATACATGTCCCGTTGTAGAAATGCCACAGGAGCTAAGTGATGCAGGATTTACTGTGACAGAACATCATTTGGAAATAGCGGGAATCTGTAAGGACTGTAAGAATAAATAAAACGTCAAAAGGGCCCCTAGTCTAACATACTAGGGGCCCTTTCATATGGGATATCCAATATTAATCTATATAGTTTTTAATCGCTTCATTGAACAATGCTACCTTATATTCTCGAATTTCATAGGTTGCCAATTGATCCGCATAGTATGCGTCGAATTGTACAGCCTCTTCTAAGTCCTCTTTTGTTCCTTGGGCGATAATAAGGCTTTCACCAGAATCATCTGGACGGGTGCCAAACATTAAAAATTTACCTGCATCAAAATACGTTTTATACCAGATATGATGTTTCTCTCTCAATGCATCGAATGCATCCTTAGGGATGCGATTCATATCTAGCTTGATAGAAATCGTATACATAATAGGCTCCTATATACTCTTGCTTAACCACACTATATGTATCCCTCTCTTATCTATAGTATAGCATTTTTCACATAATGTATCCATCGCACAACAGTTAACAGGGCCTAGTCACGTATGACTAGGCCCCGTCTATTAGATACAATATAGAATTTTATAAGCTTTCACCAATTACAACATCAATGGAGCAATAACGAAGCCAAGTGCTACGGAAATAGCAATGGCAAGTACGCCTGGGATGAAGAATGGGTGGTTAAATACGAGATGACCGATTCGAGTCGATCCTGTATCATCCATTTGCACGGCCCCCAAAAGTGTTGGGTATGTAGGCAATACGAAAAGTGCAGATACAGCTGCAAAGGATGCAATAATGATATATACAGAGCCCGTATTTTCCGGTGTAATACCTAAGGCGAGGATTACGGCCGGTACAAGTGCTTGTGTAGTCGCTGCTTGGCTGTACAACAGTGTACTAGCAAAGAAGAAGGCAACGGCTAACAGGAATGGATATGCTGTTACCATGCTAGATGCCATGGCTTTGATTTCAGGGATATGACCTTTTACAAAGGTATCGCCTAACCACGCTACGCCAAGTACGCAGACACAGGCGGATAAACCAGATTTGAATGTACTTGTGTTCACAAGTTGTGCTGTATCTAGTTTACAGAAGAATGTAATAGCCGCCGCAATAATCATCATAAAGCCAACGATGGCATCATTTCGACCAAAGATAACCGGTTTAATAATACCAATATTCTTAGAAATTGCTGTTGCATAGAATACGATACAAATGATACCGATTAAGAAGATCAAAACAGATTTTTTCGCACCTGGTTTTAGATGGAAATCCACATTCTTTTCACGAGGTGGTGCCACATGGCCTGCAGCCAAACGTTCTTGGTAAACAGGATCAGAGGACAAATCATTGTTCGCAAAGGTCGACATGATAAATGCAGTAATCATAACCGCAATAAAGGTTGTAGAAATACAGATGCCAAGCAAGGTCGGATAGCTAACACCAAATGGTTCAAGGAATCCACTCATAGCGACAACTGCCGCGGATACAGGACTAGCGGTAATACCGATTTGGCTCGCTACAACCGCGATTGATAACGGAACGGAAGGCTTGATGTTCTCGCTCTTTGCAACCTCTACAATAACAGGGATCATAGAGAATGCCGTATGACCCGTACCAGCCAAGATTGTCAAGAAATACGTAACTGTAGGAGCTAAATAGTTGATGTGTTTAGGATTTTTACGCAAAATATTTTCCGCAATGCGTACCAAATAATCTAAACCACCGGCCAACTGCAATGCACAAATTGCTGCAATGGCTGACATGATGATGAGGATAACATCCCAAGGAATTTGCCCTGGGAACATCCCCATGCCGAGGCTCAGCAATACGACGCCGAGGCCGCCAGCATAGCCGATGCCCATACCACCGAGACGTACGCCCAAGAAGATGGCACCGAACAAGATAATGACTTGCATAATTACATAAATGTCCATACGATGACCTCCTTTGAATATATATACTATACATATATAGTATCATAGATATGCAGAATAATCATCGTATTTTGAGAATGTATAGAATATATTTTAAACTATGCAAGAAAAATGCTGTTAATTATAGAATGATTGGTTTCAAATCTTCTAATACGCCCTCTTCTTCAGTAGCTCGTTGGATGCTTTCACCAACAATGCGAACCATATCTTCCAATTGTTCCACAGTGGACGCCAATGGTGGCATAAGAATCACCACATCGCCGATAGGACGGCAAATAAGGCCTTGTTCACGAGCGAGAACGGCAACCTTCGCGCCTACCGCATCATTTGGGCGATATGCTTCGTGAGTAGCAACGTCTTTTTCAAGCTCAATACCTACGATAAGGCCACGTTGACGCACTTCTTTGACGTGTTTTAACTGTTCAATAGGTTTGAGTGCCTTTGTGAAAGCCTCAATTTTCGCAGGTAATCCTTCGATGACCTTTTCATCGCGGAATACCTTCAACGAAGCCAATGCAACGGCACAGGCCAAGGCATTACCTGTATAAGAGTGACCATGATAGAATGTCTTCTTTTCTTCAAAGGTGCCGAGGAAGGCATCAAATACGCGCTTTGTAGTCAATGTAGCAGCCAATGGCAAATAGCCGCCCGTAATCCCTTTGGATAAGGTCATGAAATCAGGTGCCACCCCTTCATGTTCGCAAGCAAAGAACTTGCCTGTACGGCCAAAGCCTGTGGCCACTTCATCGACGATGAGGAATACATCATGTTTTGCAGTTAATTCACGAACCCGTTTTAAATAGCCGTGAGGCATTACGAGCATACCAGCCGCAGCTTGCACCAATGGTTCCATAACGAGAGCTGTAATTTCGTCCCCTTCTTCATCGAGGATGCGTTCTAACTCAGCCAAAGACTCATCGAATGCCTTATCTCTATCTGCTACATCGCGATATACGCCAGGGCTTGGCAAGGTTAAAGGCTTAAATAATAGATTATGAAATACTTGGTGGAATAATTCAATGCCACCTACGGATACAGTCCCCAATGTATCCCCATGATACCCTGCATTGAGTGCAATAAACTTCGTTTTCTTCGTTTGACCCACTAATTGACGGTATTGGTAGGCCATCTTAATAGCTACTTCGATAGCTGTACTGCCATCATCGGATAGGAATACCTTTTCCAAGCCTTCTGGTGCCAATTCAACTAATTCTTTACACAATTGTGCCGATGGAGGACTTACCAAACCAAGCAATGTGCTGTGCGCGATCTTATCCACTTGATCCTTCAACGCTTGATTAAGCACAGGATGATTATGGCCATGAATATTAACCCACAAGGATGATACACCATCATAATACTTTTTACCCTTGTCATCGATCAAATACACGCCTTCACCGCGTTCGATAACTACAGGTTCTTGTGCTAACCAGTCTTGCATTTGTGTAAATGGATGCCATACAAATTCGTGGTCCCATTGTGCAATTTGTGAAAGTTGTTTCTCTGCCATCATAACACCTCATACTTAAGATTTTATATCTATACTATCTACTTAATTCCAGATTCCTTGTATACAGAGCTTTCACTAAATGCCCCATACAGCTTGCCAAATCTTAGCCGAATCTAAGAACGAACGCCCCCAACCAAGCTTAATATGCGCTTGATTAGGACCTTGATATGGAGGAAGTACACCGAGCACCGGAATACCGGTATACCGTTCCATATCCTCAATATTCGTCTTTAATAAGAATGGATCCACCACAGTCGTATCATTTACAATGATTCCTTTTACATCAATATGATGCTGTTTTGCATACTCATAGGTCAACACAACGCGATTGATAGAACCTAGACGCCCATCAGCAATCAATATGGCAGGATATGCAATATCCGTCATAAGATTTGTAAACGTAATATCCTTAGTAAGAGGCGTTGTAATTCCACCAGCCCCTTCTACAAATGTAATATCGTGTTGATCTACGACCCGTTTCACATGATTGACAATCTCTGGATAATCGATATCTACGCCGGCCAACTCTGCCGCCAAACGCGGCGAATAATCGCCAGCCAACGCAATAGGATTCACCTCGCGACGACGCGACTCAGGAATACCTACAGACTGCATCAAATAGGTAGCATCCTTACTTTCAAGGCCCATACACATTTCATCTTCATCCATCGTCCCGCATCGAGAAAACGGAACCGCACTAGACGACACAGGCTTAACCATGCCTACATCAAACCCATCGTTCACCGCTAACGCCCCAAGCAAACCTGTGACAAACGTCTTACCTACATCCGTATCCGTACCAATAATAGAAACACCTAACTGTCTCATGCGAGCACCTCTTTACCCTATCGAATCAGAATTAACAACTATGCATATATAATTAGTTGACAATTTAATTACAGTATAAAACTTACAAATAGAACAGTCAACTATATACAATCTATACAGGTTGACAATTTTCAGCTATAACAAGAGCCACTCATACCCTCGCGCGACTTTGGCCCTGCGAAGGCCGTAGGCCGGAGTCAGACCCGGCCGGTGTTTCTCTCATTAAATACAGAGGAATTCCGATACATTGTGGTTATACGTAAACTCGATGGGACCCAATTATATCTACAGTTATAACAAGAGCCACGCATACTCTCGCGCGACTTTGGCCCTGCGAAGGCCGTAGGCCGTAGTCAGACCCGGCCGGTGGAGCGAGAGAGTATGCGTGGCTCTTGATAACCTAAATGTAGAATTGTAATAGGGCCCCATCGAGTAGATGATTAAACCTCAATATAGCGGAATTCCCCTGTATCAGGATCCATCATCCCCCCGTAAAACCCCATGCCTCTTGGGAATAATGGATGTTGACGCAAGAATTTAACTGTATAGCGTACATTTTCTTCAGAAATGTGGAAACGGTCCATCCAATCGATAAGACCTGGTTCAATCATGCGAATGGCATCTTCATTAATGCCTTTGGCTTTCATAGATTCCATAAATTGTTCTGCGGAAAAGTCAATCATACCACAGTTTTCATGACCGATGACAATTACATCTTCGATGCCCATGCCGTATGTAGATACAAGCAAGCTTTGAACGATGTTATCAATCGGTTGCGTTACGCTGTTGCCGGCCGTCTTAATGGTGATAACCTCGCCGCGATCAAATCCTAAGGATTCTTCGAGCATCCCCACTAAACGCGTATCCATACATGTTACAATGGCTAATTTCTTTGTAGGATGACTAGTTAAACCCTTTTGAGCAAGCTCAGGATGTTTAGCTACATATTCTTTGTTTTTTTCAATGATACCATTAATATCAATCATAATGCACCTCGCATATTCTATGAGACATGTTGATGTTCTCTACGTATTTTACTAGGAATCATATTTCATTAAGTATAATTATCCCGTATAAGATTATATAAAACTTTCACCATAAGATACAATACTATAAGCTATGTATACAAGATACTTAATGAGGAATCCCCCTCGACTAATTCCCCCGATTATGTTACTATTAAGTCCTAGTTTATTTATACATCCTGCGCGATACCACAGCGATGTATGTACCAAGTAGGTACAGTTAGGAGGTTTTATGATGGGTATCAATGCAAAAACACTGCCAGGCATATTGCTCTGTGCAATTCTAGCCATTCCATGTTGGCTATTAGGACAATATTTTCATTTTATCGGCAGTCCAATCTTCGCTATTATCCTCGGTATTATTATTGGTTCTTTATTCACATCTTGGAAACGAGAAAAAACGGGCGCCGGCATTGGATTTACGTCTAAAAAAATCCTACAATGGGCCGTTATCCTTCTCGGCTTTGGTCTTAACATCACCCAAGTATTGCATGTAGGTTGGGTTTCCTTACCAATTATCATCTCAACCATTGCCACATCGCTTATCATTTCTTACATCATATTCAAAGCCACGCATATCGATTCTAACACAGCCGTTTTAATTGGCGTTGGTTCTTCCATCTGTGGTGGTAGTGCCATTGCTGCGGCGGCGCCTGTTGTGAAAGCTAGCGATCAAGATATTGCACAAGCTATTTCCGTTGTATTCTTCTTCAATGTAGTCGCTGCATTCGTATTCCCACCTCTTGGCGATGCTATCGGGTTGTCTAACATGGGCTTTGGCCTCTTTGCGGGCACAGCCGTTAACGATACATCATCCGTAACAGCTACTGCTGCTGTTTGGGATAGCATGAAGGGCACAGGCACGCAAGTTCTTGAATATGCAACCATCGTTAAATTGACACGTACATTGGCAATCATCCCTATCTGTTTAGGTCTTGCTAGTTATCAAGTGTACAAAGCCAAACAAGCGGCTAAGGCAAGTGATAACGCTGAATCTGTTAATATTGCAGCTATCTTCCCTAAGTTCGTTCTTTACTTTGTCATTTGTTCTCTTATTACAACTGTATTGTCCTATGCAAATGTAGATATTCACTTCTTAGACATATTCAAAACTATTTCTAAATACTTTATCACCATGGCCATGGTTGCTATTGGGCTTAATACAAATCTTGTTAAGCTTATCAAATCTGGTGGTAGTGCCCTTGCATTAGGCGCTGCATGCTGGATTTGCATCACCCTCGTCAGCCTAGGGATGCAACATGTTATCGGTTTATGGTAAAATAGAATAAAGCTTCGTTTAATACAGAATAGATTTCTATGTAGTACTTTATAACACTACACAGGGGTCTATTCTTTTATTATACGTACCAAATTTACCTAAACGTATTATCCATCAAGAAAGGAGGATTATCTATGTATTTCCTGCAAGGTTTATTAGTAGGTCTCGCCACGTTTGCACCGATTGGGATGCAAAATCTATTTATCATCAATACGGCCCTCGTCCAACCATTGCCACGCATCCTGTTAACCATCACTATTATCGGGCTATTCGATATGACCTTGAGTACGGCGGCCTTTTACGGCATTGGGGCGCTCCTCGAGGCATGGCCAGTCTTCAACCTGATCATTCTCATTGCAGGCGGCTTGCTCGTAGCCTACCTAGGATACAAAACATTTAAAACTACACCTTCACTTAAAAAGGTTGATACGAACATCCCCATCAAAAATATCCTGTTAATGGCACTTCTCGTTACATGGGGCAATCCGCAAGCAGTCATCGATGCATCCATGATGCTCGGCGCCTTTCGCGCTAATATTCCTGCTGAAAGCATATATCACTTCTTCTTTGGATTCCTCGCGATGACACCGATTTGGTTTGGATTCCTTGCTGGAACCATGTATGTACTAGCTAAGAAAATTAAGATATCCCATCTCGTATGGATCAATCGCGTATGCGGTACCGTATTAATCATCTATGGTATAAAGCTCGTCTATGACGGTATCCTAATGATGATATCCATCTAAACACAAAACAGGTATCGCCTACAATCACTACATCATAAAGCTGTGTGATTGTAGGCGATACCTGTTTTTATTTATATATGATATGATTTAAAACTCATCGAGGACCTGTAAGAATATATCTTTAAATGCCTCTGCATAGGTATTTGGATTCTGTGGACTCACATAGAAATAGTAATCCTTTTCTATCGGTTTACCATTGTTTACGATACATTTTCGCTCAATACCAGGGATAACATCCACTAAATATTTAAATCGATCCACCAATAATATCCCCTGTCCAGCCCCTACGAGGAAACGAGCTTCTTCAAGATTTTTAACCTGTAAAAAGGAGCCTGCAAAGCCAAGGGATTTTCGATAATTTTCTTCTTCATCTAAGCGCTGATCATCATGACACACAAGGATAATTGGTAAGTCCAACAGTTCTTTTAATTCTACAGAGCCTTCCGAAGTATATCCTTTTGGCACCTCTGCTATAACGGTAGCCGTACTGATAGGATATGCCACATAATCATTGTCCGACTTAATTTGCCAGTAATCATTAAAAATAATATCTACCAAATTATCATCCAACATTTGATTTAACTCAGAATGGCTACCACTATACATGCGCACATCAAGATCCCTATACCGTTTCGTAGTACGCATTAATGCTTGCTGCAATGCGATGCCACTATATCGATTTAAATAGCCAATGCGCAAATATTTTCGCTCATTCTTGCCGACCCGCACCGTCTCATCTTGTAGATTTTTGACGCGCGTCATCAGCTGTTTACCATTACGGTATAAATACTCGCCTGCAGGTGTTAGGTGAAAGCTGCGTTTTTCGCGTATCATCAGCGGAACACCTAAACTGGCCTCCAAGGATTTGATTTGTTGCGAAATAGCCGACTGGGATACATAATGCTCATACGCTGCCTGTGTAAAACTGTTGTGCTCTACAACAGAAATAAAATACTCCAATTGTTTTAATAACATGATGAACTCTCTCAATACACATAATCTCAAACAATAAACCTATCACTATCTAGACATCTAGATACTCTCCCGCAATAGGCTGCGCCACACAAATATAGCAGCTATAAAAAAGATACCAGCAGTGCTCCAAAATACCATGCCGTAACCAAACCAATTAGCAATCATACCACTAATGATAGGGCCCAACACATTGCCCATCATGGCTACACTAGATACGGCACCAAAGACAATACTTCGCCGTTCTTTAGGAACAGATTTTGAAATCAAAGTATTCGCTATAGGCGTAATAAAGCCCATAAAGAACCCTGCAATGGTTCGAAATACACCTAAACTCCACACATTAGGCATAAGATATTGGAGGATAAAAAATCCGCCTACACCACAGGTTGCCGTCAATAATATATTCGGCATGGACATCCATTTAGTAATGCGACCTATAGAAATAGATGCTAATGCACTAAACAGTCCGGCCCCAAAGATGATAACGCCTACAATGGTAGCCACAAAATCATCATTTACCTGCATATAATGTTTAATATAAAGTGGCAATATAGGGCCTATACCGGTAATACCAAAATTACATAAAAATTGCATCACCACAAGCAATCGTACACGAGGAATGGCTAAAAATGATTTTATCAATGACCATTGGGACTCATTACTATCCACCTTGTGTGTATGCTGTAAATTAGGCATTAATAGATACACACCTAACAAGCACAAGCCCGATAAGGTAGAAAACAAAAAGAACGGAGCCCGATAGCCTAATAAATCGGCAGCAAGGCCACCCATAAGAGGGCCAAAAACGAGTCCCATCACCATCGAAGCTTGATATAAGCCCATCGCCCAAGGCACGTGTTCCTCCGGTGTGATTAATACAATAATACCAAGTCCAATGGGTACAAAACCACCCACTAAGCCTTGTAAGGTACGCAACACTAACAACTGACTCGGCGTTTGAGCAAAACCAGCAGCCCCTACAGCTAGCATCAGGGTGGCAAGGATGAACATCATCACCCGCCGAGGTCCTAGTTCATTGGCTTTCCGAGACCAAAATGGAGCACTCAAGGCTACCATACAAGGTGTTACACCAGATACAAGACCTGCCCACATGGCGGCCTCACCTTGATTGGTCAGCCCTAAATCTACCAAATATAAAGGTATAAATGATAATACGCCGATAATGGTAATGCCCGCACCGACTTGTATAGCGCAAATCAAATAGATAATGCGCTTCCATGAAATATCCATATGACCTTCAAATAATTAATTATAATACACTATTTAGAATATATTTACCTAAATATATTAAGATAACTTACCTATATATTGTATCGTAAACAAGAAAAAAAGACCATCTATTCCTACTATATAAGAACAAGATGGTCCTTTAATAATTTATATTACATTAAAATTTGAAATTCAAATTAGCACGATAGTAATTATTTACTTTATTACCTTCATGAGTTCTAACATGGAATCCATATAGCATATTAATGCCTATATTTTTCTCTAGCGCATAATCACCACTAATTTGCCAAGCCTTATAGCCTTCATTGCTGCGCTTCATGAGATCATTAGTTTCATACTTCAAAGCTTTAAATACAGGTGCATTTTTAGATTGATCAAAGTAGTGTAAACGTACTCTCCAAGAGTTAGCCTTATCAATTTTATATTTACCCCATTGGGCACCTAATGTCCATACATCACTATCGCTGAGTCCAGATGCTTTTACCCATTCACCATCAATGGTAAGTTTCCCCATTGCATAGGATCCATTAACACCGTAAATATTACCAAATTCATTGTTTTTCTTACCATTGGCCATCTTTACATTCGCACTACCAACACGAGCATACATAGCGCCAAGTTCAAGATTTTTATTAGGATTTACAGAAAGATTTAAAACACCTGCATCCCCATTTTTATCTTTATCAGCTTTTTTTAATCGACCAGCAGTCATATATCCATAAGCGCCATTGACAGTCCATTTACCAGATGTGGCCGTTACGCTAGCACCATCAAATCTAGATCCATAAATAAGTCCATTACCAAAATCTTGGTCAAAGCGCCCCATATCAAGGGTTACATTCTTATTAAGCTTATGTTCTACATAAATGCGATCAAAGGATGCTTGTGCATCTTTCTTACTGTCACCAAACTCTATAGAACCAGAGGTAATTCGAGCTTTTACAGTTGTATTTTTATTAACCCTCGCCTTAATACCAAGTCGTGCACGACTCGTAAATTTATCTTTACTATCTTGATTTCCGATTCCCTCTTTACGCGCATAAGCAATACGAGCATCACCAGTAATTTGTACATTGCCTACGCGGTCTTCCAAATGTTTAACGCGAATTCCTAAATTATTTAATTCATCGGAAAACTCATCTGACAAACGATTTAACATCGCTTGTTGTTCTGCATTTGCACGATTTTGATTTGCCAGCCCTTTCGCAATCATTTGGGCCATTTCAAAACGGGTAATATCTTTTTGGCCTTTGAAAGTTCCATCTGGATAACCATTAATAATACCGGCTGTAGCTAATTGGTCTACTGCTTGGTAGGCCCAGCTATCTGGTGTCACATCCGAAAATGGATTAGCCGCAAATGCCGTAGTAACACCTAACACAGCCATACATGTTAGAGACACACGAAGTTTAAAAGAACCCATAATAACCTCTTTTCATAAACTATATTCTTAGTATTGTTTTTGTTTAATCATCCAGTAGATGTAGTAGATTACCAATGCATAGGTTAATACATCAAATACAGGTAAGAATGGTACCATTTTGGACAAACGACCAAAACCATGAACATGAATGTTTGCTGCAATGATGGCAATAAGATTTAAACGATGAATCCAAATCGCTTTCTTACGAGATACGGATTTTGCCATATTTCCAATCCAAGGTGTTAAGTATAGTACACCAAAGATAAGAGCAATAAACATGGCTCCAAGGGAGATATAACCGCCCCAAAAACCTAAGAAAGATTTTAGGGCCTTTAAGAAGTATACATACCAGTGAGCACAGACTAAGACAACGCTGACAATACCTACTATACGATGCACTTCAAACATTTCTTTAGGATTATATCGTTTGATAAACCATTTTGGCTTCGTTGCAATGTAGGTTAATACGAGCCATGCAGCATAGGGAATTAAACCTAAATGAACCTTCCAGTTACCAAATGATCTGCCACTAGTCACATACCCATATTCTACCATTCCCATTAAAATAAGTGCTAACACAGCGATCCAAATAAGAATATGATACTTACTCTTAAATTGTTTCTTCACTACTTCTGCCATTATCGATACTCCTCACAGTTAAATATATATGATGTTAAATAATTCCACACAAGATAATACCAATTTTCATTCTCATAGTAAAGTGAAAATGTATACCAATCTCACATAAAAACATGAATATTACTCATATAGCAGGAATATGCCCATATTACAATATAGACTTTAAATACTATCCAAGAGCAGATAAATACTAAAAGCCCTCACAGCCGTAAAAGCGACAGCTTTCACAACCATGAGGGCTATTAGAAAAACTAGTATACCGTATGCAATCGATATAAAGTTTCAACTATTCAATTATACACGATCACGTTTGCGATATACGATGAACGGACGTGCTAAGTAGTTGAGTGGAACACTCAAGCAGTGTACCAAACGGCTGAATGGGAAGATAATCGCTACCACCATCCACGCTAACATGTGAAATTTAAACATGAATGGTACGCCTTCCATCAAGGATGGATCCGGCATAAA
>JAIITD010000229.1 GCA_022737715.1 Veillonella sp. | reverse complement strand
TTTATCGGTATCGGTGAAATTTTGCGCGCTGTTATCATGTCACCAGCCGTAACTACAGCTGATACTTCCTTGTTACATGGTATTGTAGCCAGTGTTGTATATGCTGTGCTTGGTATTATATTATTTGTGACAGGCTATATGTTTATCAATATTTGGCATCGTAAATATAAATTGTCCGAAGAAATCATGCGTGGTAATACGGCGGCAGGCATTCTCGTATTTGGTATATTCGTAGGTCTCGCTCTTGTTATTAGCGGTGCTGTGCACTAAGGGAGCGTTTTATGTATAAGCCAAGTAAGAAAACCATATACCTTACAGGTGCTTTCGCTGCTGTTGCGGGTCTTGTAGGTGTGTATTCCTACTGGAACGATATCTCCTATGCTGTATGCGATAAGGTGTACCCGGAAGCAAATGAAGGAGAGGTTCGATTAAAGGATAGTCAAGGAAATCGGTATTCTTTATTAAATCATGGCGATGGTAAAGAAACAGCCTTATATGACGACAATCGGTCGGTTACCTTCCACCGCGATAATAGCGGGAATTTGGTATGGGATGCCGGTTTAGCAGGTTTGCTACCAACGATTGCAGCTGGGTATTATATGTTTCATGGGTTTAATCCTCCTACAGCACGCATGGATGGACGGACTATGACGTATCGCGTGGCATCGCCATTAAAACCGTATGAGCAACCGACTGAATATACGTCATCCGGCTCAACTATACATGGCTATGGCGGTGGAAGAAGCTTTCGAAGTTATGAGAATAGTAGAAGTAAGAAAGCATCATCTATAGGGCAAAAGTCTGGTTTTGGTAGTGCTGGTGCGCGGTCTAGTGCTTCGTAATGGATATGGTGGTACCATGTATTGATAAAAGTTGTTTAAGATTTAGGAGATAGAGTATTGGCAAATTTATATATTGGACTTGTTCATTATCCTATTATGAATAAACATAAAGAGGTGATAACGACGGCCATTACAAATTATGATATTCACGATATTGCGCGCGCATCTATTACCTATGATGTGTCTAAATATTTTGTGATTCATAATATACCGGCTCAACGAGAGTTAGCGGCTACCATTATGGAACATTGGAAATCTGGTTTTGGTAGTACCTATAATCCAGATAGAAAAGATGCTTTCACAGGTGTTGAACTCGTCAATTCTATCGCTGTGGCAGTGCGCACTATCGAGGAATTAGAAGGGGTGAAACCCATCATAGCAACTACCGATGCTCGGACCTATGATAATACAATTTCCTATACACGGATGCGTGAACACCTTGAAAATGAGGGGCGCCCTGTGTTAGTATTATTTGGTACCGGTTATGGTATGAC
>JAIITD010000034.1 GCA_022737715.1 Veillonella sp. | reverse complement strand
GATTACCTCATGCTAAGCAATTCATTGAGTATTGGTATTATCGCAGTATTTGTACTTGCCTTAATCGGTATTTATGTGTTGCAACGCAAGGGCACATCCTTTGGTAATCTTGTTATTATTGGCACTATTGTTGGTGCCGTATTAGGCATAGCGATTCAAGTTATTGCTGGTTTTCCTGATGATCCGTCTAAGGTGGTCTACATCAAGGAAAGTACGAAGTGGTTCTCCCTTGTGGGTGGTGGGTTCATCGACTTAATCCGCATGCTTGTTATTCCTATCGTATTTATCTCCATTGTCCATGTTATTTTACACATGGAGGCAGGGGCTAATCTTAAGAAGTTAGTAGTTGCCATGGTGTCCACTAACCTCGGCATGGTGGCTGTAGCCGCTATCGTAGGCCTTATCCTCGGTAATGCTTTTGGATTAGGTCAAGGTTTTGATATTGTTGAGTCCGGTAAAAAAATCCGTGAAATCAAACCGATGGTGGATACATTCCGCGCTTTGATTCCTAGCAATCCTATTCAAGCTGCTGCAGAAACAAATGTTATTGGCATCGTAGTATTTGCCATCATCTTGGGCAGCGTAGCCCGTCTCTTAAAACAAACGGGCACCAATAACATGGAAATCTTTACAAAGTTATTTGATGAGCTTCATCAATTGATTTCCTGGGTTGCCGATTTCATTATTGGCCTTATGCCATACGGCGTAGTTGCTTTATTGGCATCTACATTGGCGACACGTGGCTTGCAAGCCATCCTCGATATGGGACTTTTCGTAGTATTGCTTTACGTAGGTCTTTTGATCATGTTCGTCGTTCAAGCTATCTTAATTGCTAGCTTTGGTTACAACCCGATTACATACTTTAAAAAAGCGAAGGCTCCATTATTGTTGGCCTTCACATCTCGTTCCTCTATGGGCGTATTGCCATTGACTGTTGAAACATTGACAAAACGTCTTGGCGTAAATGCTACAACTGCTAATACAGTAGCATCCTTTGGTACTACTGCAGGCATGCAAGGTTGTGCCGGCGTATTCCCAGCTCTTGTGGTAGTTTACATCTCTAATGTAGCGGGTATCCCATTTGATTTGACAATGTACATCATGAGCGTTATCGTTATCGCTATTGGTTCTGTTGGTATTGCAGGCGTTCCTGGTACGGCTACAATGGCTGCATCCGTATCCCTTAGTGGTACTGGTCTTGGTGCATACTTTACATCCATCAGCCCAATCCTTGCTATCGATCCATTAATCGACATGGGACGTACATGCTTGAACGTATCTGGTTCCTTAACAAATGCACTTGTGGTAGATAAAATTATGGGCACTATTGATAAAGATGCGTATAACAATCCTACACAAGGTGAGGAATAATAGTTAAATAATCATATTGATTGTGAAAGCAGCAGATATTAGGTCTGCTGCTTTTTGCGTAGTTGGACTATGTGTTGTAGTAGAATGCATAGATTGTAATGCAATTGGATGTATACCCTTCTTCGGTGAAATCGAAAATAATTATTATTACATTTTGTAATATCAAAGTACAAATATTTATATATATAATTGTGACTATGGATACGTTTTCAAGTATTACATAAGCGTATAATGTACATATAAAAGTTTCTATATATGCTTAATAAATATAAGCCAAGAGGTAGTACTATGATTACAGAAGAAGTAAAAGAACGTTTAATTGCAGATTATCCAAAGTTTGAAGATATGACACGCAAGTTTTATAAGAAAGAGATGTCTATTGCGGATTATAAGGGGCAGTCCGGCGCATATGGTAGCTATGCTGAACGTGGTGCTGCTACGGGTATGAGCCGTTGGCGTTTTAATTGTGGTCGCATCAAACAAGAACAAATGCGATTCTTAGCAGATACTATCCGCAAGTACAATCTTACACATATTCATTTCACAACCGGTCAATGCTTACAAATGCATGGACTCGATGGGGAAACTATTTTACAACTCTTCAAGGAATGTTATGAACATGGCATTTATAATCGCGGTGCAGGCGGTGATAATCCAAATGTAGTAGCCAGTATTTTACGCGGCATTGATCCTCGCGAGACCTTTGATATTTCTCCTTATGCGACGGCTATAAGCGAATTCCTTATGGAGCAAATGTTTTATATCAAAATTCCACGCAAATTTAAAATGGGCATCGATAATGGATTTGATAGTACGCCGCATGCTACATTTAAGGATCTTGGTTTTAATTTAACGAAACACAATACCTTTGATGTATACGCGTGTGGTGGCATTGGGCCTAATCCTCGCATCGGTATTCCTGTAGCGCGTGATGTACAACCGGAAGATGTGTTGTACCATGTGAAAGCCATGCTTATGGTCTTTGCAAACCATGGCAATTTTAAAAATCGCGGCAAAGCACGTACTCGCTATATGCCGGCAGAAATGGGAGGCGCGGAAGCTTTCATCAAAACCTATGAAGAAACATTAGCAATGGTGAAAGAAGTTGAAAAATTGACCATTAATCCTGCTGATTATGCCTATGAAATTACGAAAATCGGCAAGCGTGATGATTCGGTTATAAATCATCGCATTCATCGTCAAAAACAAGAAGGCCTTTACTATGTGGAATATCATCCCGTTGGCGGTGATGCGAACGTTGAACATCTATTGGCGGCCCTAGATTATGCCGTTACACTCGACCAAGTGGAGGCGCGCATTGCACCGGATGAAGCATTATATTTCATCAATTTGACAGCCGATGAAGCTAGAAAAATTGCGGAATTAACAGATGATAGTGCACGCGATGATTTTCGTCGTTCCGTGTCTTGTGTAGGCTCTACAGTATGTCAAATCGGCATGCAAGATTCTAATGGTTTATTAAAGGCCATTTTTGATCATCTTGAAGAAAAAGGCATTGATACGAAAAAATTGCCACGATTACATATTTCTGGTTGCCCACACTCTTGTGGAACACATCAAATTGGGGAAATTGGTTTTCATGGTGCTGTAAAACTCGTAGATAAGAAACCTCAACCTGCTTTCATCATCGTAGATGGTGGTTCGGAACATATGGGTTCTGAAAGCTTTGGTAAAATGGCAGGGAATATTGTAGCAGAAAAGATTCCTGCATTTATGGAGGCACTAGCGAATGTTCTTAATGAAGCACCAGAAGCGGATTTTGGATCTTGGCGATTGACTCATAAAGCTCAATACATGGAACTTATAAAAGCATTTGAGTAAATATGCTTTTATGTGATGGGGAAAGGGAGAGACTAGCCTTCGGCTAGTCCTTCCCCTACGGTGGGCATGGCATCACTACTCTAAAGCCTAGCCGCAGGCTAGCTTCTTCCAGATGGAGGGCGTGGCGCCATTAGTTTAAAGCCTTTTTATATAAATCAATCGGGTTATCTAGGTGTTATGTGTTTAAAGTGTGTAGTTCTATTTTGATGGGACGCCTTTATAAATATGGTTATAAAAAAGTACGAATATACTTGTGCAGCGACTTTGCGAAGGACGGAGCAAGCAAGTATATTCGTACTTTTTTAACTAGGTTGTAGAAATGAAATGGGGCCCCATCAAAATAGGGAGAATAACCTTGAAAAGTATATGTTGCCTAGATAACCCTTGATTGATTGTGTTATAATAGGCTTTATAGTAGTGTTTGGAGGATTTATCAGATGTTATTTACCGTCAATACAGAAGTCTGTACACGATGCGGCCTTTGCGTAGCTGACTGTCCGACAGGCTTGCTAGTGATGTCCGAGAATGGGCCTGTGACTGGCAAGGGAGGTTGTATCTCCTGTGGGCATTGTATTTCCGTATGCCCAACGCTTGCTCTTGATAGTGATATGACACCACGTAAAGAGCAAATTGATATCACAAAAGAACAAAAATTAACGCCAGAGCAAGCTGAGTTATTCTTGCGCAGCCGTCGCTCTATTCGTAATTATCAAAATAAACCAGTTCCTGCTGAGCTTATTCGCAAGGTGTTAAACGTTGCGAGAATGGCTCCAACAGCAACAAATACACAAGGTATTTCCTATATTGTAATTCGGGACAAACAAAAGTTGCGCCGCATTGCTGATCTCGTTCTTGAGTGGATGCATTTAGCTGCGAAAACTGTGCCGATTATGCGTCTTTATGCTCGTGCAGCACAAGCTGAGGTAGATAAGGGCAAGGAATATATCTTGCGCGATGCGCCTGCGTTAGTAGTGGCCATCGGTTCTAAAAAAGATATTCACCGTACTCATGATAGCGGGCATTCCTGCTTGTCTTATGCAGAGTTATATGCACCAACATTAGGGCTCGGTACTTGCTGGGCTGGGTTCTTTGAACATGCTGGCGAAGCTGAGTATGAACCACTATTGGAATTATTAGGTGTGCCAGATGATAAAATCATCGCTGGTGGCATTTTAATGGGCTATCCAAAAGTTCGTTATCGCAATATTGTGGAACGTCAACCTTTGGATGTTACATTTGATACAGAAGAATAATACGACATTATGCACAACGCTCTATATTCTAGGGCGTTGTTTGTTTTTATATGTATGACCATAACAAAAAAATCTCCATCCTAAAGAGGATGGAGATTCTTGTGTATTAATTGGCCGATGTAATGGAGCCTTTAAAGGTTTCATCAATAAATTTCTTGATTGCTTCAGACTTATAAATATCGGCAATTTTCTTGTATGTTTCGTTATCTTTATCTTGGCTGCGTACAGCGAGAATCATAACAGCTAATGGTTCATCCTTTGGTTCTAAGAAGAATCCTTGTTTTTCTACGTTAAGGCCTGCGCTTTGAACATAGTTCATAGGGATAGCTGCTACGGCTACATCATCAAGACTGCGAGGCAATTGTGCTGCTTCTAGTTCTTGAATTTGTAGATTTTTAGGGTTAGATGTAATATCTGCAACAGTTGCTTTGAAACCAACGCCTTCTTTCAATGTAATAAGGCCGGCTTTAGCAAGTAATGCAAGGCCGCGACCACCATTGGTTGGATCGTTAGGAATAGCTACGATAGCACCGTTTGGTACATCTTGTGCGCTGTGTACAGAGTTACTATACAATCCCATAGGCATTAAAATCGTTTTGCCAATAGCTACAAGGTCGGAACCATTTTGTTTGTTAAAGTTTTCCATAAATGGAACATGTTGGTATGCGTTGAGTTGAATATCTCCATCAGCCAATGCTTTGTCCGGTGTTACATAATCGGAGAATTCAACAACTTTGAGGTTAATACCTTGCTTTTGAGCCTCTTTAGCTACCGCTTCTGCTACTTGAGCGTGAGGGCCAGCGGTGGCACCGATTTTAATTTCCTTTGGCGTATTATTCGTTTGTGTATTGCTGCCGCAACCTGCGATGGCGAATGCGAGAACGCCAACGAGAAGAGGGGCAATAAATTTCTTTAATTTCATGATAACATCCCTTTCTAAATACATATAATATAGATATCCTATCATGTGAATGGGATTTTGTATATAGAGTAAAATATACTGGTTATCTATAGAATAAAACTATGGCTCTTCGGATAATGGTGAAGTGGATTATTAATACATATCTAAAAAAATCGAAATATGATATAATACAGATAAGTTTTACACAACTAAAGTGCTGGAATATAAACATAATACATAGGAGGTTCTTATGTTTAATTTTGATTTTTATAACCCTACACATATCGTATTCGGTAAAGATCGTTTAGGTGAATTAGATACATTAGTACCAAGGGATGCAAAGGTGCTTATTACGTATGGTGGGGGCTCCGCTGTGCGCAGTGGCCTTATTGACCGCATTGTAGCAGCTCTTGGTAACCGCAAGGTGGAACAATTCGGCGGCATTGAACCAAACCCATCTCTTGAAACATGTGAACGTGCCGTTGCTTTCATTAAAGAACATGGCGTAGATTTTGTCCTCGCAGTAGGCGGTGGTTCTGTAGTAGACGCTACAAAGCTCATCGTTATGGGGGCTACTTATGATGGCCCTGTTATTGATGTTATGAAAGCTGGGGTGCCAGAGGTTCCGGTAGAAATGGTACCAAAACCATTGCCATTTGGTACAGTTATGACACTCCCTGCCACAGGCTCCGAAATGAACAATGGGGCTGTTATTACCTATGGTGATGGTAAGTTCCCTGTGTTCAGTAGCTTAGTATTCCCTAAGTTCTCTATGCTCGATCCTACATTGACTTTCACATTGCCAGAAAAACAAGTTAAGAATGGCGTTATCGATACCTTTGTACATACGACAGAGCAATATTTAACATATCCTGTAGACGGCCGTATTCAAGATCGTTTTAGTGAAGGCATTTTGAAAACTATGATTGAAATCGGTAAAGAAACAGTAGAAAATCCAGAAAACTACGACATTCGCGCTAACCACGTGTGGGCCTCTACCTTGGCGTTAAATGGCTTAATCGGTGCCGGTGTGCCACAAGACTGGGCCACACATCTTATCGGTCATGAGTTAACGGCGGCTTACCATCTTGACCATGGTATTACATTGGCTATTGTATTGCCTGCGTTGTTAGAAGTGAAAAAAGCCGACAAGCTTGATAAATTGGCCCAATATGCTACACGTGTATGGCACATTACAGAAGGTACAAAGGAAGAAAAAGCGGATAAGGCTATCGCTAAAACTCGTGAATTCTTCGAGTCTCTTGGCGTATCTACCCATTTGAAAGATTATGGTCTTGGTGTTGAAGCAGTCGATAAAATTGTGAAACAATTAGAAGACCATGGTATGACTCGACTTGGTGAAAAAGGTGACGTAACACCAGAAGTAGCTCGCGAAATTTTGACACGTGCCTTATAATTAATAGAATAGTGTATATATTAGAAAAGACACCTGGTAGGTGTCTTTTCTTTGTACATTGTATGGGGAATATAATGGTATTATATACATTTTATAAATATCATAATCTAGTGTAAATGAAAGAAGGCGATATATTAATGGAACAATTACATAAAGGACGTGAAGCTTTTAGTTATGCTTTTCCTATTATGATTCCTATGGGCATCAGCTTCTTTTTCATAGGCTTAGGATTTGGTTTATATGCTACGAGCCAAGGTTTCCCTTGGTGGACACCACCTGTTTTGGCAGCAACCATTTTTGCAGGCTCCATGGAGTTTGTAACGATAGGTATGCTGATGGCTGGATTTGATCCTATTAATGCCTTCGTTTTGACTATGTTCGTTAATGGTCGTCATTTTTTCTACGGTTTATCTGCGCTACAACGATATGTTCATATGGGTTGGAAGTGGTTTCCTACCGTTGCTTGGATGTGTGATGAAAGTTTTGCTATCAATATGTCTACAAGATTGCCCGATGATGTAGATGAAAAGTGGTTTTACTTCCACGTGTCTTGGCTAAACTACGTATTCTGGGTGTTTAGCACCTTTGTAGGTGGTCTGTTTGGCAATCTATTGGCTACCGTAGATTTACGAGGCATCGATTTTGTATTACCAGGGCTATTCATTGTGGTATTTCTTGAAATGTTACTCAATGCAAAGAATAATAAGATTCGAGCCTTTGGTGTAGCTGGTGCAGCTATGGCGGTAGCCATGCTCTTATTAGTAGGGAAATCGCTCTTTATGCTTCTATCTATGAGCTGTATGCTGGTGGTTTGCTATATTGCGTACAAATGGGGAGGTGTTCATCTTGACTAGTACAGAAATGGTCATTACCGTTGCTATTGTCGTAGCCGGTACATTACTCACTCGTTTTGGTGCGTTCCTCGTATTTCCACCAGGAAAAAAGGCGCCAGATTTTGTACTCTATTTAGGTAAAGTATTACCTGCTGCCGTTATGGGTATGCTCGTCGTATATACCTTTAAGGAAACCGTTCTTTTAGCATATCCTTATGGTATCCCTGAATTAATTGCATTACTGGTTACCGTAGGTTTACACCTATGGAAACGTAACATGCTCATATCCATTGCTGCAGGTACTATAGTGTATGTGCTTATCGTACAAAATATTTAACATTTCCCCTTTCGTCAAACGACTTTGGCCCTGCGGAGCCCGCAGGGCGAAGTCAGACCCGGCCGGTGGAGGCTTGACGGAGGGGATATTTCATTTATGTATGCCGCTAGAGATAAGAATGCGAGGATTCATAAACTATAACTATTTTAGTTGTAAAATCCGCTCAAGCCCTGCAGCAGTATGATGATTTTCCAAAAACGCTCTTTGATCAAGTAGCTCCATGAGATCCATATCTGTAATGGATAATTTGAAGTCAAAGACGTCAAAGTTGGACTTCATATGTTCTAGGCTTGTTGCTTTTGGCAATGGAATGATGCCTCGTTGGATATGCCAACGCAAGATGATTTGATGCTTCGTTTTACCATATTTTTCTGCCAAGCTTTTGATGATAGGGTGGTCAAATATAGGTTGGCGATCGCGTGTAAATGGGGACCATGCCATGCCTACGACTTGATGTTTTCGCATTAATTGAATAAGGGCTTGACGTTGGTTAAATGGGTGACATTCAATTTGGTTCACCACTGGTTTTACATTGCAGTGGTACAACAAATCAATTAATCGGTCTTCGTAGAAGTTGGAAAGACCTAAACCGCGTAGCACGTTTTGGTCGTATAATTCCTCCATAGCGCGCCAAGAACCGTAGTAATCACCTAATGGTTGGTGAATGAGCATAATGTCGATATAATTGGTATCTAATTTTTTTAAAGAGCTTTCAACAGCGCGCATCGTATTATCATAGCCTGCGTCAGTATGCCAAATTTTTGTGGTAATGATGATATCCGTGCGTTTGATACCAGACGCGTGAATGCCCTTGCCAACAGCTTCTTCGTTGTCATAGTAGGCAGCCGTATCGAGCAAGCGATAGCCTGCATGCAATGCATTGGTTACTGCTTGTTCTGTTTCTTCTGGCGTTCCTGTTTTGTAGGTGCCAAATCCGATAGATGGTACAAAGCTACCATTATTTAAAATTCTAAAATCCATACGTTCTTCCATGAGAAACCTCCATATGTATACTTGTTCAGGAATATTATATCAGATATTATTTCTGCCTAGTAATATCTAATCATATAGGGAATTAGCTTTCATACAATTCTTATTGATTTTGTGATATACTAAGGTATTGATAAAAATCAATACAATGGATAGAGATAAGGTGAAAGTATGAACAAATTTCGACTTGGTGCTGTAATGGCACTGTTGGTCATTGTTGTATGTGCGATTGCAGGTTGTGGTACGTCCACGGTATCCGTTGCCGATGTTACGTATAAGGATATGCCGTTACAAATTCACAATGAAGCGAATGTAACAGCTCTTAATAAGGCAACTATTACACCTGCCGTGTCAGGTGCGGCTACGTATGCTGTGAAGGTAGGCGATAAGGTCACACAAGGTCAAGTGGTGGCGACGATTGATACGTCTGCACTTCAACAACAATTAGCGTCCTTACAAGGTCAGCTTAGTGCAGCCCAATCTTATACGCCTGCTGTTGAAACAACGACGACAACGACGGCGCCTACGGTTAGCAGTGCACAGCTTGAAAGTGCACGTCAGATGCGTGAAGCTGGCAATATTACAGAAAAGGAATATAATCGTATTCTAGAACGGTCTCGACCTCAAACTGTGACAACCACAAGTGGTGGTGGCGGTGGTGGCAATGGCGCAAGCGTTGCTGCTATTGAAGCACAAATTGCTCAAGTATCCGCTCAGATAGCAGCTGCTAATATTACGGCTCCTATAGCTGGTGTGGTGACGGCCATTTACAATGAAGATCGTCAAATGGCGATTGCAGACCGCCCATTTATGTTGATACAACAAGAAACACCTATGGTAGCATCCTTGAGTATTCCTCGTGATGCGGCTATGAAATTAGCTGATCCAGCGGCAAAATCAACTATTAAAGTATCTTTGCATGTTGATGATTCTGATATTCCAGGTGAGTTAACCTATATAGATACAAATCAGCCTGCAAATGTACCAAGTGTACTCGTTAAGGCTACTTTCAATAACGAAAGAGGAGCTATTAAGGCTGGTGAATTTTATAGTTTAACCATCGAATCTAGTGCTCAAGCTAAGATGCTCGTTGTTCCTGCCGGGGCAGTACGTGAAAATCAAGATGGTAAATATGTATATGTGTTAACCGCTGATAATACGGTGGATGTACGCGTTGTTGAAGTCGGGGATGAACAAGATGGGTATGTGTCCATCATGACAGGTCTTAATGAAGGCGAACAAGTTATTACCACTAAGGGAACCTTTGAACTAGGTGAAAAGGTAAAGGTTCAATAAATATCTTATGTGTAGCTAGATATTAGTGACCATGAGTCTTGAAAAGGAGGAGATTATTATTTTAGAATTTAAACGTTTTGAATTAAGAGATAAACCATTAATCGATTCATATTTTGAACAACATCATTACGAAGCATCAGATAATTGCTTTACTACATTGTATATGTGGCAAGAAGCCTATGGCATTCGTTGGGCTGAGGAAAATGGCGTATTGTACATCCAAGGTGGCGGCAAGCGCGATCCGTTCCTATTACCTCCATTTGCTGGTAAGGATGCGAAATTCCTAGATGGTTTATTGCGTGCAAAAGAATGGTTTGTAGAAAATAAATTACCATTCATTTTCAAAGGTATTAGTAAAGTTGTGAAAGAACGGATGGAGGAATTATGCCCTGGCCGTTATGTATTCACACCTGACCGTGATAACTACGAATATATTTATAAGTCTGAAGATCTTATCAACCTATCTGGTAAGAAGTTCCGTCAAAAGAAAAATCACTTGAATCAATTCCGTATGCAATATTCTAACTATGAATATGTGCCAATTACAGAAGATATCATTCCATTGTGCCGTGAAACAGCAGCGTCTTGGGTGGAAACTCATCATGAAGAAGGTATTGAAGATGAATTAGTGGCTATTAATTTACTCTTTGATCATTGGGATGTACTAGGCCTAAAAGGCGGCGCTATTAAGTTGTTTGGCCGCGTAGAGGCATTCAGTATCGGCGAATTAATGAATGATAAAATGGCTTTGATTCACATTGAAAAAGCTAATCCAGATATTCGTGGCTTGTATCAAGCAATTAACAATGAATTCATTCGCCACGAATTTAGTAATGTAGAATTTATCAATCGTGAAGAAGATATGGGCTTACCTGGTCTTCGCCAAGCGAAAGAATCTTATAATCCTGATCATTTCGCAGAAAAATACGATGCTGTATATGCAAATGAAGCAGATAATGCAACGGGTGGCAAATAATCAGGTTAATTTAATACTGAATGTGAGAGTGGTACTATATGGTGCCACTCTTTTCCGTTATAATAAAGGGTAGAGTGTGTGAATACATTCCACTATATGAAATATATAGCCTAGAGCTGTTTAGGATAGAAAGGGAATCGTATGGATTTTAGAATTGCTACATCACAAGATACGCCACAAGTAGAAGCACTTTGGGCATATTGCTTTGAACCAAAAGAAGATCCGTTCTTTCAATATTATTTTTCTAACTGTTATGAACCAGAGAATACTGTTGTAGGTATTCAAGATGGGCAATTGCTTTCTACTGTGCATTTGCGCCAATACAACATCAATGTGCGCGGAGCCATCTTACCTACTAGTTACATGGTTGGTGTTGCCACTCATCCAGCCGCACGTCGTGGCGGTGTAGGTGGTGCGTTATTGTTGCACTCCCTAGAAGAATTGCGCCGTCGTGGTCAAGGCATTACCATTTTGATGCCTTCTAAAGCGGGATTTTACCAACAATATGGCTGGGATTTGTATGCTCATCAATGGGTACAGACGATGCCGTTAGAAAATTTACGTCCTTTGACGGATAAAACACTATCCTTTGGATTGTTAAATGATGTTGAGCAATGGACATTGCTCGATCCCGTTTACAAAGCGTATACAAAGGATTTGTGCGGCTATGCAGAGCGGGGCGAGAAGGAATGGAAACGTCTGTTAGGCAGCTTCTTTGCTGAAGGTGTGAACATTGCGGTCGTAAAAAATGATGAAGGTCAAATCGAGGGTTACGCCGTATATCGTTTGGGTGCTCCTGAAATTCCGGTTACGGAATTTGTATATACAACACGTCGTGCTCAACGTGGTTTGCTTAATTATTTTTATAATCATCGCTCTCAAGGTGAAAGTATTCGCTGGAATGAGGGGTTGCATGACACCGGTTATAGATTTGTGCCGGATGGAAAAACAGGTCATACAACGATGCCGTATATGATGGCGCGTATCGTAGACGTAGAAACAGCATTGACCACGGTACCCGTTAATCCAGAAGCCGTTATGATGCCAATTACCCTAAATATTAAGGTTACCGATACATTATGCGATTGGAATAATGGTGTATTTGCCTTTACCCTAGGTGAAAGTAGTCTACCTAATGTAAAACGCATTTCTGATGAAGCGGTGAATGAAATCGACATCACTATAGACATTGGCGGTCTAGCAGCTTTGTTGATGGGTGCTGTTTCAGCTAAAAATCTTGTGTTTGAAGGTAAATTACAAGGCGAATCTCATTGGATTGATTATCTAGATATGGTATATCCTAAACAAAATACATATATCAACGAATGGTGGTAATATGAGCTGGAAAACATATACAGTAAAAGAAGAAGTAGATACAACGGTATCTGCTTATGTAAAGGAACGGTTTTCATTATCCTCTCGAAATATACAGATGATATTTCGTAAGAAACGGGTGAAGGTAAATAGCCGCGTTGCTCATTCAAAACGAATGATAAGAAAAGGGGACATTATTACTATTGAGTTGCCACAGGATAAGGACTATGGTGTAGAGGTTGAAAAAGGACCTATTGAGGTCCTCTATGAGGATGCTCACACCCTTGTGGTTTACAAGCCTCCGTTTATGCTAGTTCATCCTGCAGGTCAAACAAAACATCATACATTGAGCAATCTGGTAGCAGGCTATTATGCTAAACGAGGAGAAGTTCATAAAATTCGCCCTGTTCATCGCTTAGATAGAGATACAACAGGTGTTATTATGTTTGGCAAAACCCGTGAAGCAGAACAATATTATACTAAACAGTTACAAGAAGGGCATATTCATCGTATTTATCGCGGCCTCGTAGAAGGAAATATTACATCTGATGGCATCGTGAATGAACCTATTGGTGTTGATCCAGTATTTGATAATCGCCGTTGTGTTGATGAATTTGGTCAAGAGGCTGTAACCGAATATCGTGTGATTGAACATGATGATGTGCAGTCCTTGTTAGAGTTTACATTGCTAACCGGACGAACGCATCAAATCCGCGTTCATATGGCTCATATTGGTCACCCTATTATCGGTGATGCTATGTATGGTATGCGGAATAAACCGTATACGAGACAGGCCTTACATGCCTATTCGTTGACATTTATACCATATGGACAATCTGAACAGGTGACTGTTATCGCCCCTGTACCTTCTGATTTAGGACGTGAATTACAAAACAAAAAGCTGCCCTAGGGCAGCT
>JAIITD010000033.1 GCA_022737715.1 Veillonella sp. | reverse complement strand
CCACCAGAATATGCGAGTACTACTTTATTTGCTTTACCCATGATAACACCTCATAAACTAAATTATACTAGGTATGATTCATACCATTTATTATTATACTACGAATCCATTATGAATTCTTCATGTCTTATCGACTACAGGTGTTAGTATATCACTGCATATTTATAAATGCAAGCAGAAATTTTATTCAATTATATAATATATTTAGTTTACGAACAATATATGTAAATAAAAACAATCATGATGCAAGTACGTATAGCACCATGATTGTTTTCTATGTAGTGTCATATTAAAGGATATATTATTTTATACCAAGATCCTGCTTATATGCATAATCTGCCTCAGCTTGAGATATCATGCCTTGATCTACCATTTGCGCAAGAACTAATTTTTGTCGAGCTTTTGCTCCTTTGTAGTTTTCATAAGGATCCAAATAGGATGGTGCATTTGGTAAAGCCGCTAGCATGGCACATTGGCCTAAGGTCAAACGACTAGGACTAGTACCAAAGTACCCTTCAGCAGCCTCTTTTATACCATAATAATTATGTCCATAATAGACCGTATTCAAATACATGGTTAAAATTTCATCTTTACTATAGTAATGCTCCATCTCTACCGCTAGAATAGCTTCCTCCGCTTTACGCGACATCGTCCGTTTTGACGACAGAAATAAATTTTTTACTAATTGTTGGGTAATTGTGCTACCACCCTCAACGGTTTCACCAGCAACACTATTAACATAAAAAGCACGCGTTACACCGAGCACATCAATAGCGCCATGCTTGTAATAACGCTTATCTTCAATAGCCACTAGAGCCCGTTTTGCATTATCAGGAATGCTTTCAGACTTGACCCATTTATCTTTTGGCACCCGTTGTTGTAGTGCACTGTCAACCTTTTCTCGGAAAGTAAATACACGATACACACGGTCCCAACGACTTAGGGTATCTTCATTTTCTTCAATAGCCTGTTCTACAGTTGTATGGGCCTTACTGACGCGATTTGTTCCTTGATAACTTTGATACGTATCATACGCATATATAGCCCCTAGCACGATACAAATGATAAGAACTAATCGGCGCACTATTCGAAATATAAACATAGATTCACCTATATCTGCCTTACAGCAGGCTTTTAAGTATACAAACTTTCACAAACGACATCCCTATAATACAACTAATATATATTGATTGTATTGTATCATAAGTTATCTATTTTTAGCATACCTCTATGTATTGTATTTGTTAACCATATTGTCGTATAATAGATAAGATGATGAAGCATGCCCAAATTGGAGGAGTATTATGAAACAGTGTATGGATTCAGACAATCTACATCGTCGATTGCGTAAAATTTTAGGTCAAGTGCAAGCTATTGATCGAATGATTGAAGAAGACATTCCTTGTGAAGATGTACTAGCCCAAATCAATGCAGCCAAATCCGCGTTGCATAAGGTTGGCCAAGTGGTCCTCGAAGGACATATCAACCATTGTGTACGCGATGGTATACAACATGGTGATGTAGATAAAACAATTAATGACTTTACAGTTGCTGTAGAGCGTTTCGCCAATATGGGAAAATAAAAAGAGGCAATATCCTAATGATTAGGGTATTGCCTCTTTTGCGTATTAATCGTGGTTCGTTGTTAAGAACTCGCTAAGTGCTGCTAATGCATCATCTTCGTCTGCACCATCAGCAGTTAATACTACGGATGTACCTTTTGTTGCACCTAATGTCAACACAGTCAAAATGGATTTAGCATCTGCTGTTTTACCATTTGCTGCGATTGTCAATTTGGACGCAAATTTTGCAGCCAATTGTGTAAATGCTGTTGCAGGACGAGCATGCAAACCAGATTCGTTTGTGATTTCTACTGTTACTTCTTTCATGAGTTACCTCTTTCTACGGAGCGCACAAAAACGCCTAATATCTTTGCTATTAATATAGGTATTGTATCAGTTTACCCCTATTAAATTCAAGTTTGTTTTTAAGAAAGCTATTGCCTATGCCAAACCTTTTTCAGCGAGCAATGATTTTGCATAAGCTGTAATTTCTTCAGCTGTATCCATCGTCAATGCTTTTTGAGCAAATTCTTCACATTCTGCCTTTGTAACAGAGCGCAAAATATTTTTAATCAATGGAATGGATGATGCCGTCATAGAGAATTCATCAAGTCCTAAGCCCAATAAAATCATAGTTGCTACTGGATCACCAGCTAACTCACCGCACATACCGGTAAATTTACCTTGTTCGTGACTCGCATCAATTACGTGTTTGATAAGGCGCAATACACCAGGATGCAATGGTTGATATAAATTGCCGATAGCCTCATTCATACGGTCTACCGCCAAGGTATATTGGCAAAGGTCATTGGTACCGATACTAAAGAAATCTACATATTTAGCCAAAATTGGGGAAATAACGGCTGCCGCAGGGACCTCAATCATGATACCTACTTTGATATCTTTATTGAAAGCCACACCTTCAGCTGTCAACTCTTCCTTGCATTCGTCGAGCATAGCATTGGCCGCTTTAACCTCTTCTACAGATGCAATCATAGGATACATGATGTGAATATCGCCAAATGCACTAGCCCGAAGGAGTGCACGTAATTGAACCTTAAAAATATCAGGTCGATTCAAGGAGATACGAATGGCACGATACCCGAGGAATGGATTCATTTCTTCTGGTAAATCTAGACATTTTAATTCCTTGTCACCACCGATATCCATGGTACGAATGATGACAGGTTGGCCTTTCATACTCTCTGCTACTTGTTTATATTGTTCAAATTGCACATCTTCTGTAGGCAATTCATCATTTTCCATGTATAAGAACTCGGTACGATATAAGCCGATACCTTGAGCGCCCATGGTCAATGCGTGTTCTGCATCCTTGGATTTACCAATATTGCCAAATAAATCAACATGGTGTCCGTCTTTTGTAACGGCTTCTAAATTAGCAGAGTCCTTTAAGCGCTTCAATTCGTCTTGGAAATCTGCTGCTTCTTTTGTATAACGTTCCCATTCTTCATCGGATGGTTCCGTAATGACTTCACCATCAGTGCCCAGTACAACAGCACGCACATCGTCAGTAAAGCTTTCAATATCGCCAACGCCCATAACAGCAGGAATTTCTAAGGTACGCGCCATAATAGCCGCATGAGATGTAGGACCACCAGCAGCTGTGACGATACCTTTTACAACATTTTTATCTAGTGAAGCCGTATCAGATGGGGCCAAATCATGAGCCACGATGATAACCTCACCGGAAATATGAGATAAACCGCGTGGGTTCATACCAAGCATGTTCCGCATCAAACGGTCGCCAATATCTTTAATATCTGCACCACGTTCACGCATATATGGATCGTCCATACCAATGAAAATAGCCGCAAAGGTTTCTATCGTTTGCGCCGTAGCAGCTACGACGTTCATCTTTGCAGTTTCTACAAGGGACTTGATACCATCAGATAAGGATGGGTCTTGCGCGATTTGCATATGCGCTTCAAAAATAGCAGCCTCATCTGCCCCCATATCAACCAATGCTTTTTGACGAATCGTATCTAATTGTTTAAGGGTAGCGGCCATAGCGCTCGCAAACTTAGCAATTTCAGCCTCTACTTGGTCATCGGCTACCTCATAATCAGGTATAACGATTTCTTCTTGTATATATTTGTACACATTGCCAACAGCAACGCCTCGAGATCCAGAAATCCCTTGAATTCGCATGTGTGATCCTCTTTCTATACTTATAAACTACATTACATTATATTTTAACATTTTTACATTGAACAATAAAGAGAGACCCTATTCTGTGTTATAATGTTATATTATATATAGTTAACCGTAGACTTTCACGCGTATCATAGTGAAAGTCTACTCTATTGTAAGGAATAGTCGCATGTATAGTGCGACCTCGAATAGGAGTATGTATGAAATTAACAAAAATGCATGGCCTCGGCAACGATTTTATCCTCTTTTCTGACCCACAAGGGGCCAATAAAGATTATACGGATCTCGCCATCCGCCTCTGCGACCGTCGTACAGGCATCGGCGCCGATGGTCTTGTAATCGTTGTGCCATCCAATACGTGTGACGTACGCATGCGTATCATCAACTCTGACGGCAGCGAAGCAGAAATGTGCGGTAATGGCATTCGTTGCTTTGCTAAATACGCGTATGAACATGGAGAAATCAAAGATACTACTTTCACAATTGAAACATTAGCGGGCGTTATGAAACCAACGTTAACCATTGAAAATGGCATTGTTACACAAGTGACAGTAGATATGGGCAAACCATTCTTTAACAGTAAAGATATTCCTATGAATGTAACCATGGATAAGGTCATCGATGTAAACCTCGATGTAAATGGCGAAACAGTAACGGTAAGTTCCGTTCTTCTCGGTGTACCTCACACAGAAGTTTTTGTGGACGACATCACTAAAGCACCGGTTACAACACAAGGTCCGATTCTTGAGAAACACGATGCATTCCCATCCAATACAAATGTGAACTATATCGAGGTCGTAAACGACCATCATATTAAGGTCCGCACTTGGGAACGCGGTGCTGGCGCTACGCTTGCATGCGGTACGGGTTCTTGCGCATCTGCGGTCATGTCCCACGAAAAAGGCCTTACAGGTCGCGAGGTCGATGTAGAATTATATCTTGGCACGTTACACATCAGTTATTTGGAGGATGGCACGGTTCTTATGACGGGCCCTGCTGAGGAAGTATTCGAAACAGAACTTCCTATCGAATAATATGAAGTGGTTACAATTACTATTACAGGCCTATCTGAAATATAAACAAGGGCGCACCATGATGCCAAATAATATGGGACTATTGATATCATTAGTCGTTTCTATCATCATTATTTTGTCCTCTGTCATGTTGAGTGTTCCCATTGGTTACGCATTAATCCTCGTATGGTTGTGCTTCGCTTACGCTCTATATCGGCAAGGCTATACTCCAAAAGATTTACTCCACATGTCCTGGACGAGTGCCAAAACCTCGATTGTGGTCATGCAAATCTTTTTGCTCATCGGTTGGTTGATAGCCATGTGGCAAGCATCAGGTATTATTCCCATGATTATTGCGTCTGGTATCGAATTGATTAATCCAAATCTTTTCATAATCTGCGCATTTTTAATTACATCCTGTGTGAGTATGCTGCTGGGTACATCGTTAGGAACAGTGGGCACCATAGGTATTGTACTAATTACAATTGCCAAGGCCGGTAATCTGCCCATTGATATTGTAGCAGGTGCCATTATGGCAGGCGCCTATGTAGGCGATAGAAACTCGCCCCTATCCTCTAGCGCCTCTCTGGTAGCAGCTCTAACGCATACAAAAGTAAATAGTAATATACCGATTATGTTGAAAGATAGCATACCAGCGCTCATCATCAGCAGTGTATTGTATCTACTCTTATCCTTATGGTTTCCACTAGACTATACTAACAGTTATCTACCAGATACGATTCATTTCGTTTTCAATATCCATTGGACATTATGGATACCAGTTCTTATCGTCATTGGTTTATTACCAACAAAGCTTTCTATACGTTGGCCAATTGGTATTAGTGCACTGGCAGCAGCCATCCTCGCAATTATCCATCAAAATTATACCGTAATGGATATATTGCAATTTACCTTAGTTGGTTTTCATCTACCTGATTATAATCCACTAGCGGATATTATCCACGGTGGAGGCTTGCAAACGATGTGGATACCAACCCTTTCTATATTCATGGCTTGTTCCATTTCTGGTATGCTTGAAGGCGTGGGATTTTGGAATGATATTCGCAATCTGTTACAACACGTATCAGGTCGCGCCAAACTCTTTGCATCAAATGTACTGATTGCTTTTATTACAGGTGCTCTTGGTTGTAGTCAAGCAATTGCGGTAATCATGACGCATTCGATTATGCGTACTACCTATGCAAAGGAACGCATTCATGACGAAGATGTTATGCTAGACTTTGAAAATAGCGGTATCCTAATTGCGGCCTTACAGCCATGGAATATTGCGGCACTCGTACCTGTCATTATGATGGATGTTTCGCCTGCTGGTTACGTACCCTTTGCGTTCTTCTTATACTTAGTACCACTCATCTACTGGTATCGTTTGCGACGCAAGGAACAACATATCCATTAATACATTCTATTTTATATGAAATATAGAGGAAAACTTATGATTTATACGATTACTTTCAATCCTGCATTGGATTATATCGTTCGCTTAGACCACTTAAACACGGGCACTATCAATCGTACTGAACAAGAATATGTGCTCGGTGGCGGCAAGGGCATCAATGTGTCAATCGTACTTAATAACCTAGGCATGGATACAACGGCACTCGGTTTTATCGCTGGCTTTACAGGTGATGAAATCGTGCGCCAACTCAATGAATTTGGTGTCCGTGAAAGCTTCATCCGACTCAAAGAAGGTTTAACCCGCATCAATGTTAAGGTAAAAGCTTCCGATGAAGAAACAGAAATCAACGGTCGTGGTCCTATCATCTCAGACGATGAGCTGCACGCCTTATATGCCCAACTTGATGCATTAACAGATCAAGACACACTAATCTTGGCAGGTAGTATTCCATCTAGCCTTCCAAGCGATATGTACGAAATTATTATGGAGCGCTTAGCTCATAAACATATTCGTATCGTCGTAGATGCAACTAAGGATTTATTAACGCGAGTATTGCCATACAAACCATTTTTAATCAAACCAAATAATCACGAATTAAGTGAAATTTTCGGACGCACATTGTCTACAAAAGATGATTTAGTTGCGGCAGCTAAAGAATTACAGGCCAAAGGTGCACAACATGTACTCATTTCTATGGCTGGTGATGGCGCTATATTAGTATCCGCTGATGGTACAGTCTACACAAGTCCTGCACCTAAAGGAACACTTATCAACTCCGTTGGTGCCGGCGACTCTATGGTAGCCGGTTTCATGACTGGATACCTCAATACTCAAGATTTGCAACAAGCCCTCTATTGGGGTATTGCTACAGGCTCTGCTTCAGCTTTTTCGGAGAATCTAGCCACCAAGGACGAGGTCCTCGCCTTGCTTAACACCATTCATTAATTTTATTATTCATTATATATGTACAGTAAGGAGTACACACATGAAGATTACTGATTTATTAAAGCCCCAATCAATCCTGCTGAATGCATCACCAACTAACAAAGCGGATGCCATTTACACCCTAGGTGATTTAATGGATAAGGGCGGCAACTTATCTGACAAGGCAGAATACTTAAAAGCTGTATTCGCTCGTGAAGAATCTGGTTCTACTGGACTTGGTGATGGTATTGCTACACCGCATGCTAAATCAGCAGGCGTAAAAGAAGCTGGTCTTGCTGCTATGGTCGTTCCTAATGGTGTTGATTTTGATGCCCTTGATGGTCAACCATCTCGCTTGTTCTTCATGATTGCAGCTCCAGAAGGTGCAGCGGATACTCATGTAGAAGTATTGAGCAAATTAGCAACTATGGTTATCGATCCAGATTTTAAAAATGCTCTTATCCAAGCTGCTACAGTTGATCGTTTCTTAGAACTTATCACCGCTAAAGAAGAAGGCAACTTTGATCCATCTGTAGAAGGCTATATCAAAACAGCAGATGAAAAAGCGCCAAGCATCACCGATGCTATCGAAGCAAAAGCCACAGAAGCTATCGAAAAGGTGGTTCCTAAGGTATCTGTAGATAATCCACATTATGAAGTATTAGCTGTTACAGGTTGTCCTACCGGCATTGCTCATACATACATGGCTGCGGAATCCTTGGAACGTAAAGCTAAGGAAATGGGCATTTCTTTAAAGGTAGAAAAAAATGGTGCCTCTGGCATTAAAGATGCACTTACTGCTGAAGAAATCAAGCATGCTAAATGCATTATCGTCGCTTCTGACCGCCAAGTTGAAATGGCTCGTTTTGATGGCAAACCTATGATTCAAACTAAGGTTGCAAACGGCATTAATAAAGCAGAAGAATTATTGCGTGAAGCTATGTCTGGTACGGCACCAGTATACCATGCATCACAGGCAGATAAAGATAGCGCAAATTCAGCTATCGATGCATCCGATAGCTTTGGTCGTCAAATCTACAAACATTTGATGAATGGCGTATCCCATATGCTTCCATTCGTTATCGGCGGTGGTATCCTAATCGCTCTAGCATTCCTATTTGATACATTCGATCCAGCTAATGCTAAAAACTTTGGTTCTGGTACACCATTATCCGCATTTCTAATGAAAATCGGCGGTGCTTCCTTCGGATTTATGTTACCTGTTCTAGCTGGCTACATCGCTATGAGTATTGCAGACCGTCCAGGTCTTGTAGCCGGTTTCGTTGGTGGCTTGTTAGCAAACCAAGGTGGTTCCGGTTTCCTCGGTGCCTTGATTGCAGGCTTTGCAGCAGGTTACTTAGTACTGTTAGTTAAGAAACTCGTATCCGGATTACCTCAAGCGTTAGAAGGTACAAAACCAGTGCTCTTCTATCCTGTACTAGGCGTATTATT
The DNA here is from genome assembly GCA_022737715.1 of Veillonella sp. Classification (GTDB taxonomy): domain Bacteria; phylum Bacillota; class Negativicutes; order Veillonellales; family Veillonellaceae; genus Veillonella. The sequence continues at coordinate 5,149 of JAIITD010000033.1, read as the reverse complement.
TATCGGTATCGCGATTACCTTTATCATCAATCCGCCAGTATCCGCCTTGAACGAATGGCTTATGAATTCCTTGCAAACAATGGGCACTACAAGCCGCGTATTATTAGGTCTTGTATTCGGTGCTATGATGTCTGTTGATATGGGTGGTCCTGTAAACAAAGCAGCCTATGTTATCGGTACAGGTGCCTTAGCAACTGGTGAATATGGTATCATGGCCGCTGTTATGGCTGGTGGTATGGTACCTCCATTGGCGATTGCCCTTTGTACAACATTCTTCCCTAGCCGCTTCACAGAAGCAGAACGTAAATCTGGTATTACTAACTACATCATGGGTCTTTCCTTCATCACTGAAGGCGCTATCCCATTCGCTGCAGCTGACCCTATCCGCGTATTGCCTTCTTGCATCATCGGTGCTGGTACAGCTGGTGCATTATCCATGTTCTTTGAATGTACATTGCGTGCACCTCACGGTGGTATCTTCGTAGTACCAACAATCGGCAACCCACTTCTTTACCTTGCATCCATTGCAATCGGTTCCGTTGTGGCTTGCATTATTTTAGCTATTGTAAAACCAAAACTCAAAAAATAATACATATAATAAAACTCCCTATGTCAGTTAGTGACATAGGGAGTTTTTTAGTCATTCATTAACTATAAACCGAACAGTCTCTCTAATTCAGTTACACTCTACTATATAAAAGTGTTCTATCAATTAAGACAATTTAGTAAGCAATTGGCTTACCATCGCTTTTAAGTCATTAATCTCAGATTGTTGTTGATCTATCTTAAGTTGTTGCGCATCAAGTTTAGATTTTTGTTGTTCATTTTCAGAACGCAATTGAGTAACTTCATCTTGCATTACATAGATAGAACTAATAGGGCCCGCTTTGTAGCGTTCTGGAATAGCATCCTTTCTTTCACGACTACCGCCAAATTTATGAGTTACACCAGCGTTAATCATATTGTGATTAGAGCCAAGTGTTACACCTACATTGAACATTGTATCCTCTGTTTTGTAGTGAGCAATACCTAGTGCGCCAGCTGTTTCACCGCGATAATTACCGATACCAGCCATAATTTGTGTTGGTTCCAATGGATCATATTGAATCGGTTTCAACGCGGCCATAGCTGCTGCATGAGCGCCAACGCGTTGCGTTTCAGTGCCAATACGGTTAATAGAATCACGCACATCCAATTGACTTGCTTTCAACTGAGCTACGTTTACCGCATCAGAATCAGCTGTACCAGGTGCTACACCATGAATTTGATGACCCCCATTAACTAGGCCAGTAGCAGTTAATGATACAGGATCTGCGGAGCGATCAGCAGGAATGAATGTCATACCCGTACCTTTAATAAGCGTCGTATTACCAGCCGCATCGCGCACCATTGTACCAGCATCTGTAATCTTTGTAGATGGGCCATTAGCACTGCCCACAGTGATACTATTAAGACCTTTCACATCCTTACTCAAGGAATAGGTGAAAGTCGTCTTATCTTGATCAAGAACAAGATTATCTCCTGCTTGGAATCTTACAGTGTCACCACCTTGTACGGATTCAACAGTACCACCAGGTGAAGTTATATTCCATGCAGATAAACCTTTTACTTGTTGTTTACCAGCGTCAGTTAGATTACTTAAGTCCGTATTGGCTACATTGTTAATTCTATTAGTAATAGAATCATCCAATCTAATGGTTACATCATTACCACTAGCTACTGTAGTAAGCCCATTTTCACCTTTAATATTGAATGTAACATCACCTGTGCTCAAAGATTTTTCTGTAGTGGAACCTGTATTGCCACCTAAGGATATCTTACGACCAATCGCTTCTGTATTTTTGGCAATATTAGCTGTATTAGTTATAATATCTGCTTTGTTTGCAGCAATATTATCTTTATTCGCTTTAATATCTACCTTATTTTGGTCTATAGCGGCTTTATTATCTGCAATTTTTTGTGTATTATCTGCGATTTTTTGTGTATTATCCGCAATATTTGCTTCATTAGCTGCAATTTTAAATTTATTAGTAGCAATATCTTCTTTATTAGCTTTAACTTGATCATCAACCTGTTTCAATTGATCTTCCGTAGCTGCACGACCACTAACAGGTTGTGTTTGACCAGGAATCCAAGTCGTATTAGTTAAGCCTGTAACTTGAGGTGTTTCCACACCACTTGTAGCTTTCACCGTTGGTGCCGTAATCATTTGATTTGCACGCACTGTATCTGCCGTTACAGATTTAAATGTTACGTCTTTCTTTGTAGCAATTGTAAAATCTCTGCCATTTTGTGTAATAGCAATATTATCGCCGTCGATGAATTTAACCGTATTGCCACCTTCAACTTTTTCAGCGGCATTACCATTTGCTACGACATTCCATGCAGACAAATCCTTTACTTGTTGTTTACCGTTAGCCGTTAAGTTACTTAAGTTTGTATCTGCAGCATTGTTAATTTTGTTAACAGTAGCATCATCTAATTGAATAGTAACATCGTCACCATTAGCAACTGTAGTTAGGCCATTAGCCCCTTTAATATTGAATTTAACATCGCCTGCACTCAAGGATTTCTCCGTTGTGGAACCTGTATTACCCCCCAAGGAAATCTTGCGACCAATTGCCTGTGTATTTTTAGCAATATTTGCCTTATTTGTATCAATATTATTCTTATTGGCATCAATATCAGCTTTATTGCTATCTACCTTATCAGCTAATTGTTTCAACTGAGATACGTTAACAGCATCTTTATCTGCAACACCATCAGCCACATTAGTAATCTTCAAATTCCCCGCATTGATACCTGTGTTGCCGTCAATTGTTACTGTAGAATTACCTGCTGTATTAGTAAAGGATGCACTATTCAAAGAAGACAAATCTTTTTTCAATGCCACAGAGATGTTGTTATTATTTCTAGCAACAGTAATATTATCATCACCGGAGAAATCTACTGTATTTCCTTTTTCAATAGTAGCAGGTGTGCTTTCACCATTGGCAGATAGATTCCAACTGTATTTATTTTGGTCAATAGCAGTATTAATCGCATCGGCCACATTAGCTGCGTCAGCCATACCCACACTTGCCGTAGCTGTACCATTTGCTACGGTAATATCTTGTTTCTTCCCTGCAATTGTAATCTTTTTGCCATTCGCAGAGGTTGCAATATATGTATTATCGCCATTAACTGCCAGTTTACTTTCAGCTAGGTTAACATCACCACTGCCGGAATCGCCTGTGAAAGCAAGATTTACACTCTTCAACTGCGCTACGTTAACCGCATCTGTATCAGCCGTACCAGCCGCCACGTATACGATTTGACGGGTTTGGTTGGCAGCACCTACGGAAACAGCGGCCATCTTAGATGTTTGGGTAGCACCATGCATAACACCAATATTATCTGTACGACCATCTGCCGGATCATAACCTTTGACACCAGATACAATATCGGCTACGGAATTAGAACCTATAGCAACACCATTAGCCGTTAATGCACGACTACCATCACCAATAACTACGGATTTCTCAGCACTTGCAATGGTAGATGCATTAGGACCGATAGCAATAGAATTATTCGCCTTAGCCCCCGTATTATCTATATTGCCAGCATCATTGGATTTAACAGACACATATTTATAGGCAATTTGATCAACAATAGCACTAAGTTGAGAACCATTGATAGCATCAGTAGAGGTAGCACTTACCTCACCGGGCGCCACATTTTTCAATTGACGTTCATAGCCAGCAGAACCGAAGGATACTACGTCGCCTGGAAGCGTTTTATCACCACCAGCCCAAGATGCAGTAATACCATTTGGTAGCGTATAGCTAGTTTGTTTAGTACCCGCATTATCTGTAGTAGAGCCACCACCTAAAGCAACGGAGTTATCACGATTAGCCTTAGCGCCTGTACCAATTGCAACGGCATTCGTTACATCTGTATTAGCATTTCCCGTATTGACACCCGTTAACGAACCATCAATACGATCTTTCGCATTAGCACCAGTGCCAATAGCAATGCTCGCATTACCGGATTGACCTTTCATACCGAGTGTAATACCCGCATGACCAGACGTTGCTGTTGTCCAACGAGGATTAGCTAAATCAAAACCTGTTAATTGCTTAACTGCACCTTGTAGATTTGAAGTAGCAACTCTACCGCTATTGATATCTGTATATACAACAGATTGGGCATTTGCTTTGTCTGTATCATCACCACCGATAACTACAGACGCATCACCGATGGCCTTTGTATTACCACCAATAGCTATACTTTGATCACCTTCGACAATGGCACCTTCCGTATCTTTTCTACCTGCCCCAATGGCAATACCTTGTTTACTATTTTTAACCTTTGCATTCGTACCAATAGCAATTGTAGTATTCCCTTGAGCTAAGGAATCTTTACCTATAGCAACGCTTTCCTCAGTAGCTGCATTTGCATTATACCCAATGCCAACACTACTATTTGTATTTACCTTTACATCCTTGCCTAAACCAACGGCCCAAGCACCATTAACAGACGCATTGGAACCATACCCTACAGATGTAGGATTAAGGTTAGTTGGCACTTCATTCGCCGCAAAAGAAACGCTAGCATTTGTCATTGCTAGGGCCGCGAAAATACCGGCTGCTACAATTTTCTTTTTACCGCTATTATTTTTTGCGAATTCAGAAACAACTACATAACAATTCTTAGACTTATTCCAAATTACTTTAAATACTTTATTCATTTATTCCCTCAATATTTAGATGATTTATTTTCTCTCATGTTCTCTAATCATCTATTACTAACTCAATCTACATTGAAAAAACTAATTTTTTCGATGTATAAAGTATATAAAATTTTCGATATAGTTGAAAGTGATTTATTTCACACTTTCATAATTAACTCATTAATTTTTATATCAATAATGCTAGGTAAATTCAGTACTTTTCATCCAATAGTAATGATATCCATAATTATATATACGTAATTTTATAACCATCATGTATTCATAAAATAAGATTTTCTTCATAAAATATGTATAACTTAAAATATTAGATACCACAAGCTTAATACCTATCGATATGCTCTATATCCATGAGAATTGTACAATTAGCCACATTTATGATAAACTATATAATTATAAATAAATTTTAAAATTATAAAT
>JAIITD010000228.1 GCA_022737715.1 Veillonella sp. | reverse complement strand
TTGGTGCGCCTAGCAGGATTCGAACCTGCGCACCCGGTTCCGGAGACCGGCGCTCTATCCCCTGAGCTATAGGCGCATGTGTACTAAAGAATTATACCATATTACAGCATGCTTCGATAGTATAAAGTATATAAGCACATGAGCATATAACATACGCCCCTATCATTAGCTAATCGATAAACTAATAATAAAGGCGTATCATACTACATATTCTTTTGAATGACCTGCAACAGTGCATCACAGCTACAACTTACATCATCATAAGTTTCGTCAAAATTCCCCGTATACCAAGGGTCCTTTACATCTCGGCTTTCACCAACAAAGGACATAGCCTTATGCACCTTATGATCTACATCATCACCGATAATGCGACGTAAGTTTCGTGCATTATTTTCATCCATGATGATGAGGTAATCAAATTTACGGTAATCATCCATTGTCACTTGGCGCGCCTTACGACGAGTATAAGGAATTCCCATTTCATCTAATTTTTGTTTAGTACCATAATGGGTATCATTTCCTATCTCCTCACGAGATGTAGCAGCGGACTCGATATAAATAGACTCAGTCAGACCAGCCTTGTTAACGATATGCTTCATATAAAACTCTGCCATCGTAGAACGACAAATATTGCCATGGCAGATAAATAAAACATTAACCATTATATCTCCTTTGATACATCACCAAGCAATGAGTTATTAACGAACAAAATTTGTAGATACTTTTTTCTCTGTATCAGTATCTGGATATGGTACACCTTGTTCCTTAGCTACGGCAAAACTACGCATCATCCAAATCATATTACGAGCCAAGTTACGCATAGTTTGCATCCCTTCTTCATCCTGTTTAGCATCCGCTGCTACTAGGCCATGGCTAATATTCCAATATGTAGAGCCTGCAATTGGCATTTGAGAAATACCAAAGTATTTATTGAGTACATCAAAGGACGCCGTTGTACCACCACGACGAGCTACCGCAATGGATGCGCCCGGCTTAAAAGCAAACGGATTTGGTTTGACACCTTCCGCACTGAAAAACACACGATCTAAAAAGGATAAAATACGACCACTTGGATGTGCATAGTATACAGGGGTTGCAAAAATAAATCCGTCCGCATCCTTCGCTTTTTCTACAAATGCATTTACATCATCATCTTTAAATACACATTCACCATGTTCAAAACAATAGCCACATTGGATACAATCACGAATAGGTTTATTACCAAGTTGAATGACCTCTGTATCCACATTGCCATCATGGAATACCTTTTGCACTTCTTGTACTGCTTGCATAGTTGTGCCATTTACATGACTACTACCATTTACGATCAAAACTTTCATATTATAGCCTCCTAATTCTTACTTAAGAA
>JAIITD010000227.1 GCA_022737715.1 Veillonella sp. | reverse complement strand
TCCTTGGCGATCATTGACGAAACCATGCCAAGCGAACTTATCGTTACATCCATTACCGATGACGGCGAAGTAATGAGCGTAGAACACAAAGACTACCCGATTTATGGCGTGCAATTCCATCCGGAATCTATCATGACACCAAATGGGGAACAAATGATTCGCAATTTCTTATCTAAGTAGTGCTAGGACCGGTATTGTTTTATATACATTTGCAGTCGAGATGGAGGTCCTAAAGCCTCCACCGGCCAGATCTGTCCCTACGGGACAGGGCCAAAGTCGTTTTAGAACCACCATCTCGACTACTCCTGAATTTAGATCTAAATCCGGTCCCACGACCACTTTTAATAAGAATTGCGAATCGTTTGTTTCCCTAAACGTAAAAGGGAAAGAACGGCAAGGCCGTTCTCATTCCCAGCGCCGCAGAAACATTTTAAATATTTAATTGTTGTCCATTTTGAGGGCGGTTCTAGCAGGTAGTAGGGCATATAGATGACTAAATGTCGTAGTGTTATTGTGGATTCACAGGGTTCTAGTCCCGACTTTGGCCCTGCGAAGGCCGCAGGCCGTAGTCAGACCCGGCCGGTGGAGGGAATAGGTCCCTGTGAATCCACAAGCGATATGAATGAGAGTCTATGCCCTATTACCGTTGAACAGAGGCAAAATGAACAACAAGTAAGGAGTTATAAATGATCGAAGAAGCATTATATAAAGTAACCCATGGTCAAGATTTATCTTATGACCTTGCTAAAGATACAATGAATAAAATTATGAGTGGAGACGTAGCCGAGGTTCCTATGGCTGGTTTCTTGTGCGCCCTTGCAGCGAAAGGCCCTACTGTAGATGAGGTTACGGCCTTTGCAGAGGTTATGCGCGAAAAGGCCGGTTCTGTGCCTCATGAGCAAACAGTAGTTGAAATCGTAGGTACTGGCGGCGACGAAGCTAATACATTCAACATTTCTACTACATCTGGCTTTATCATTTCTGCTGCAGGTATTCCTGTAGCGAAACATGGTAACCGCAGTGTATCTAGTAAATGTGGCGCTGCCGACTTGATCGAAGCATTGGGCGCTAAATTAGAGCTTAATGGCGAACAAAACGAAGCAGTTCTTAACAAAGCAAATATGTGCTTCATGTTTGCTCCTGTATACCACCAAGCTATGAAATATGCAGGTCCTGTACGTAAAGCATTAGGCGTTCGCACTGTATTCAACATCCTCGGACCTTTGGCAAATCCAGCAGGTGCTACTGTAGAGTTGATGGGCGTGTACGATAAATCCTTAGTAGAACCATTGGCTCATGTATTGGCTAACCTTGGCGTTAAACGTGGTGCTGTGGTGCACGGCTTTGATGGCCTTGATGAAATTACAGCTAC
>JAIITD010000032.1 GCA_022737715.1 Veillonella sp. | reverse complement strand
AACATCGGTCGGGCGTTTAAACCTGCTTCACGCGGATTGCAAAGTTCAGTAAACCGAACTAATACTGATATAGTATATCGTATTTACATCTTCATGTCAAACACAAATCGGTAGAATCCGCTCAGTTTCTGACACTTTCATATATATACAGCCTTTAAAATTATCCGATAATCCCTAGGTGTTGCAAGAGTATCTTAGTACCGATGAGGATTAGGACACCGCCACCAAGTATGTCTGCATATTTTCCAACAAATTGGCCCATAAACTTACCCAAATATACACCAATCAAGGATATGCCAAAGGTAATGACACCAATCATGGTCGATGCTTCCCATACATTGATAGGTAAAAAGGCAAAGGTTAAACCTACAGCCATCGCATCAAGGCTCGTCGCTACAGAGAGCATGATCATTTCCCAAGCACCTAAGAATTGCTTATCATCATCTTCGTCATCGTCATCACTAAGACCTTCGCGAATCATAGCAACCCCAAGGTACCCTAATAGGCCGAAGATAATCCAGTGGTCCCACTCGGAAATAACATCGATAAACTGACGACCAATGAGCCATCCAATAACGGGCATAAGGAACTGAAATAGACCAAATAAAAAGGCTAAGGTCACTTTTCGACCATTTTCACCTACGGGCATAGTCAATCCCTTGCCAATAGAAACGCCAAAGGCATCCATCGCAAGGCCAATACTAATTAAGATAATTTCAAAAACAGACACGATACTCACCTATCAACATACTACTTACTTATTCTGCTACAGCCATCAAAGAATACCCTTCTCGACTGATTTGTGGATTGACTACGATTGATATACTGCGACCAATTGAGGCCCCCAAATCGTCGAGCACAGATTTTGTTAAATATTGTGCTACCTCTGGATGGACCTCAATTTCTAAATTAGATTTAATGCGACCCGACTTAAAGAGTTCACGAATACGACGTACAATCTGCATATACACAGTTCTACCAGACAACATATATCCGGTGCCGCCACATTGCGGACATGTATCAAACATCAAGGTTTGCAAACCTTGACGTGCACGTTTACGCGTCATTTCCACGAGCCCCAGCGAACTGATACCGCAGACAACGGTTTTCATCTTATCTAGTTTGGCTTGTGCACTCAACAGTTTTAACAATTCTTGTTGATGCTCTTTATCCTTCATATCAATAAAGTCGACGACGATAATACCGCCAATATCGCGCAGGCGCAGTTGTCGACAGATTTCTTTGGCTGCCTCTTTATTAACTGTGAAAGCTAAATCTTCTAGCTTGTTAGATTTACCAGTATAGTGAGCCGAGTTTACATCAAATACAGTAAGGGCTTCCGTATGATCGATGCGAATAGAACCACCAGAAGGAAGATTAATATCACGGGAGATAAGATCCTCCAATTGCGGTTCAATGTGGTTTGCTTTAAAAATAGGTGTACTATCTCGGTGGCGTGTTACTTTGATCTGTTGAGATGTAGGTCCGTGGCCTAATAAATCTAGCAGTCGGGATTCACCCATATCGGAATCAACGATGATTTCCTCTACATTGCGATGCGCATAATCGCGCACAAGGCGGAACCAAAAGTCCGCATCACTGTAAAGGTCTGTACCACTTTTGGCAACCTTAAATCGCTTTAACACATGTTGCCATGTACGCCATAAATAATCCATATCGCGAGCAATTTCATCGGCACTGGCCTTAGCTGCAGCCGTACGGATAATGAATCCACAACCTTCTTTTACATAAGGCGCCGCCAACTCTTGTAATTTAGCACGTACAGATTCATCGGTAATCTTTTTAGAAATATGCATGCCTTCAGAATATGGTAGTAATACCATAAATCGGCCCGCTAGGCTTACGTCTGCTGTAACGCGCGCCCCCTTGCCAAGCATTTCTTCTTTCACCACTTGAACGAGAATTTGTTGCCCCACAGATAAGCGTGGCAATATTTTCTGTTCCTTACCTTGTTGAAGGTTCAAATAGGCATTTTGAGAGCCTCCAATATCGACGAAAGCAGCTTGCATTCCATTCAATACATTTTTAACGGTCCCCTTGTACATATGGTTTGCCATATGAGACTCATCGGTACGTTCCAAAACAAAATCAATTAACTGTTCCTTCTCATCGATAACAGCCATGCGAATTTCTTCGCGCATAACATTGACCAAAATTTTATGCATCCTATCCCTCCCTTCTGTTCAGTTCAACTATATTATATTCAAAATACAAGAAATATAGCCTTAATAATTAATGTCTAATGGAGTAAAACGACCTTCTTCGCTTTCCACCATAATTGCTTTACGGTGAATTTCGTAACCAGAAGTAATAGGCCAATTGTATTGATCCTTACCAAGGTTCCATACTTCACTTGGTTTGATAGTACCTTGTGGATAGATACCAATTCCCATCGTTAATGTCACCATACCATCATGCATAGTTGCTACAATTGGTTCTTTAACAAATTCTTTTACATCGATAATACGCGTCTTTTTAGGGGTAACCTTTTCGTAGGAAATTTCAGTAGCCTCATTAAAAGGCTTAAGTAAGGTATCCCAATCCGCAGTCTCGTCTGTAACAGGTCCCGTTACTTCGTAGATTGCGTAATTGCAGATGGCCATCATTTTCTTAACCTTATCAGGCATAACCTTACCTCCGAGAACCTCAAGTCCACGAGGAGCCACTGCATTTAATCGCGCCATAATGGATTCTAATGTATCCTCTTCCAATACATCCATATCAATATATTCCGCTTCCGCCGTTACACCTAATGCCAATGCGGAAGAGAAGCTAATTTTCATGTGAGGATTAAAGCCTTCAGAATAGGCCATTTTAATCTCTGCTCGGCGAATCATGCGTTCTACGGCTTGTGCAAAATCGAGATGCGACAAGAATCGTAATTCTTCGCCTTTATATAAGGCCAAACGTAATTTTTTCAACTCTGCCACCCTCCTTATAATCTACAATAGCCGTATCCAATTCAGGACACACATTACAACCTCTACATGGTCCGCGACGGCAATCAGGCGTCAACTGTTCGGCAACAGCTTGGTCCCATTCGCGTTTTAAGAACGCCTTGCTAACGGTAGAGTCCAAATGATCCCATGGTAATGGTTCGTCAAAATCGCGGGTACGACGCGCATAGTACGCAGGGTCGACACCACAATTTTCAAAGGCTTGTAACCATGTTTCATAACTGAAAAACTCAGTCCAACCATCAAATTTACAGCCCAATTTCCACGCTTCTACTAATACCTTAGATAATCTACGATCGCCACGAGCAAATACAGCCTCCATATAACCGGTATATCCATCGTGATAATGGTAGGAGATATTGCGGTTATTAATAAGTGATTTTAGATATTTTTGCTTACGATGAATTTCTTCTACATCTTGTTGGCCATACCATTGGTATGGAGAATGTGTTTTTGGTACAAAAAACGATACACTAACGGTTACGCTACCATTGCGCTTACCCGTAATATCGCGATGCAAATCGAGTACCTTGTAGGCTAAATCAGCAATACCCGCTAAATCTTCATCAGTCTCTGTAGGCAATCCCATCATGAAGTATAGCTTTACCGTGTTCCATCCAGATTTAAAAGCATTTGTACAAGCGGCTAGCAAATCTTCTTCACTAACACCTTTATTGATAACATCGCGCATGCGTTGAGAACCGGCTTCTGGTGCAAAGGTAAGACCACTCTTACGCACTTGTTGTACCTTCTTAGCAATATCGATAGAGAAGCTATCAATACGCAATGATGGTAAACTTACGCTAACCTGTTTGTCTTTAAACTCTTCCATGAGCATATCTACTAGTTCTGGCAATTTGGAGTAATCAGCAGAGCTTAAACTCATCAACGAGATTTCATTGTAACCAGTATTAGCAATCGTTTCTTTTGCAATTTCTAACAATCGTTCTGGCGTCCGTTCACGAACAGGACGATACAACATACCGGCCTGACAGAATCTACAGCCTCGCGTACAGCCTCGGAATAGCTCAAGAACCGCACGGTCATGAACGATATCTAAAAATGGCACTACCGGTTTTGTAGGGAAAAATACATGTTCTACATCTTCGATGATGCGTTTTTGAATCGTCGCAGGCACGTCTTCAAAACGTGGTGTAATCGATTTAAAATCTCCTTGTTCCGTATATTCTACATCATATAATGCAGGACAATAGGTGCCAGGAATTTGAGCTGCTTTCCGCAAGAACGCTTCCTTACCACCGGGAAATCCCTTCGCTTTTTCTGCTTTCAAAAGGTCGATAAATTCATCGCCCCACTCTTCAGACTCACCGAGGGATACAATATCAAAGAAATCGGCAATCGGTTCCACATTATACGCGCAAGGGCCCCCACATACGAGCAGTGGGAAATCCAGCTCCCGATCTTTTGCATACATAGGTATACCAGCTAAATCTAGCATGTTGAGAATATTGGTAAAACTCATCTCATATTGCAGTGTAAACGCAAGTACATCAAAGTCCTTAATAGGCGTCCGTGTTTCTAGTGAGAATAAAGGAATATTGCGTTTCCGCATTTCCTCTTCCATATCGTGCCATGGTGCAAATACACGCTCTGCTACAGCATCTTCACGGCGGTTGACTAAACCGTATAGAATTTTGATGCCCAAATGGCTCATAGCCACTTCATACACATCGGGAAATCCAAGCGCCATAGTTATATCAACAGTACTGTGATCTTTCACGATACTGTTATATTCACCGCCCGTATAACGAGCCGGTTTTTGGACATGTTGTAACCATGACGTATCTAATTGAATCATACATCCTCCGTCTTTTGTGAAAGACTTCTTTCAAACTCATTTCTAAAATTAGAATCATAACTAAAAAATATATTTCTTACGCTGCATTGATATATTTAACAAAATACCAATACTTATCATATTCGTTGTCAACGCACTAACACCATAACTGATAAATGGTAACGGTATCCCCGTAACTGGCATAATCCCCATTGTCATACCGGCATTGACCAATACCTCGAAACATAACATGGATCCAATCCCCGTAGCAAGTAACATACCGAAACGATCATTACATGTATAGGCTACCTTTATGCTTCGATAAATGAGCATAAACAAAAGAATTAATACAAAGATACAGCCTATAAAGCCAAGTTCTTCACCTATAACAGAAAAGATAAAATCCGTATGGTTTTCTGGTAAGAAGTTTAGCTGACTTTGTGTACCATTAAATAATCCTTTGCCAAATATTGTACCTGAACCAATGGCAATCTTGGATTGAATGATATGATATCCAGAGCCAAATGGGTCAATATCAGGGTTCATAAATACGAGAATCCGCTGCTTTTGATAGTCTTTTAAGACAAACCAAGCCAGCGGCATTAGTAAAACGCCTACCGTTGCGATAATGCGAACTAAGCGCAATCGTATGCCAGAAACAAAGAGCATACCCACAAAAATCGCTATATAAACGAGGGACGTCCCCAAGTCTGGTTGCATGAATACTAGCAAAATAGGTACGCCTACATATAATATAGGCACAACAAGAGATTTAAAGGTATCCAACTTATTGTAACGAGACTCTAACATCTTTGCCATACAGATAATCATGAGTAATTTAGAGAACTCTGATGGTTGCAGCGTAATAGGCCCTAACTGGATCCAGCGCTGTGCACCTAAGGCAGAGGTCCCTACAAAGATTACGGCTAATAGCAACAAAATCGTTAATATATATATGCCATTAGCCCAATCTTTTAACTTATGATAATCCATAAATTGAATACCAATTACAAGAGCTACATTAATAACAAAGAAGATGAGCTGCTTTGCTACTAATGTGGAAAAATGCAGTCCTGTTTGATTAATATGGGTAGCACTACCAATGGCAACTACCCCCATCGCAACAAGTAATAGTGTACATATGATGATTGTCCAATCACAATCACGCCAAATTCTTTGTAACATATGGCACCTACTTTATACGAACCCGACGCCACATACTTTCTTTACCAGAAAGGAGTCGATTTCGCGTAGACCAAGAATTGGTATATGTTACAGGATTGCTTGGATTATCTTCATCTACATCTACAGGCATAGCTAATGTAGCTGTCACAGAAGGTTCAACTGCTTTCACAGCCGTCATTTCGTTGAAGCGCTCAATGAGTTCTTGTTCATCCCAAGCATCTCCAGATGTTATATAGTCCACTATAGGTGCTAGCATATAGCGATAGGCTTTTGGCATATCTTGAATGAGTACACCATCCTGCGTATTATCTAGAATTTGTGTGTCATAAGGCAATATAGAGCCTACATATTCAGCACCGAGCGCATCGAGCATATCATACATATTCGGCATATCTCGATCCGTACGGACTGCATTGAATATAACAGCATAATCACGATGACCATATTCTCGACAGAACTGAATTGTGCGCGCTGCATTTCGTATAGACACCCACAATGGTTGGGTAACGATTAGAAAACGCTGTGCAAGCTCTACAATTGATTCCAGCCCACGGCCAATACCTGCAGGACAATCTACAAGTACATAATCGTAAGACTTGGCTAAGTGGCTCACAAGTTTTCGATATTTCTTACGCCCCATATCTTCCCAGCGCACACTTTGACTAGCTGGTAAAAAATATAGATTGTTCTGAACTTTCATGACTACATCATCAGCCATAGATTTATCTTCTAATGCATTATATGCATCAAAACATACTTCATCTTCTTTTCCCAAGATAATATCTAGGTCGCGTAAACCAAAGTCGCCATCACAAAGAAGAACTCGATATCCTTGTTCGCTAAGCGCAGCCCCTAAGCAGGCTGTTATCGTCGTTTTACCTACGCCACCTTTACCTGAGATAAGACCGATTATATCCCCCATTATTATCCTTCCTATTCTTTTACACTTGGCTTAATTTCCTGTGTTTCTTTTTTATTGGTTGTTGTTTTTGCATCACTTGCTTTTGCATCAGTCGATTTTGAACTACTAGTAGGCACCTTAAAATAGGCACTTAAAATGTCACGTACAATCGGTCCTGCAGAACCTGCACCAAAACCACCTTGCTCAACAAGAGCTACAACGACAATTTGAGGCTTATCATACGGTGCATACGCAACAAACCAACCATGATCTCGACCATGTGCGTTTTCCGCAGTCCCTGTTTTACCTGCTACGGCTACAGGGAATCCTTTAAATAACTCACCTGCCGTACCACCTTCGCTAGTTACATCTCGAAGGCCTTCCCGAATGAGGTCCATAATATTTTTAGGTACTGGAAGTACGCCTAAGTTCTTAGGTCCAAAAATTTCAGCTGGTGTCCCATCGGGATTATCAACACGGCTCACTACATATGGTTGATATCGAATACCACCATTCGCCACTTGACTGAGAAGTACAGCCATCTGCAATGGCGTTACCAAGTGGAATGATTGTCCGATAGCCGCATCAAAGGTTTCGCCCAAATACCAATCTTGATCAAATACTTTGCGTTTATACTCTGGACTCGCCACATTACCAGCTGCTTCACCGACGAGATTGATACCCGTTTTTTCACCTAAACCAAAGTAGCGGGCATAGGTATCGATATTTTCAATACCTAAGCGATTACCCATTTCATAGAAATACACGTTATCAGACTTAGCCAAAGCTCGATTAAAATTCAACCAACCTAATGCTTCACCTTCTGCATTTCTCTTGTCAATGAGCCAGTGTTTCCCACTATCAAAAATCATTTCATCAGGGGTTACCTTTTTCAAATCTAATGCAGCTGTACCAGTTACAATTTTAAACGGTGATCCTGGAGGATATTCACCAGCAATGACCTTATTTTCAAAAGGATGACTCTTGTCATTATTCAATTGATTCCATTGCGCTGATGTAATACCCTTAGCAAACCAGTTAGGATTAAATTCTGGTGCGCTTACCATGGCAAGAACTGCACCTGTATTAGGATCTAATGCGACTACGGCTGCACCTGTTGCACCTGAACTACGCAATTGATCCAATTCCTTTTTAACAGCCTCTTCTGCTGCTTTTTGAATATTTACATCAATAGTCAGATGAATATTTGAACCTGGTACCGTATGCTTACGATCGACCTCTGCTACAGGTCGGCCAGACGCATCAACCTCTAATTGCTTACCACCATCAACGCCGCGAAGCACTGAATCATATAGCTTTTCTAAACCAGCACGGCCGAGGATAGATCCAGCACCAACCGTTGTATTAGGATCTTGTTCCTTAATTTCTGCTAGTTCATCTTCACTTACTTCACCAACATACCCAAATAGCTGAGATGCCATAGTTTCATATGGATAATATCGTAAAGGTTCTACATCGATAGAAACACCAGGCAATTCATGACGATGTTCTTCGATACTTGTGACCACGTCCATAGAGATATCATTAGCGATACGTATTGGTTCATAACCATGCTTGTGGTCATTTACTTTTTTTTGAATATCTTCTGGCTTTTTATGTAACAATGCGGCTAGCTTAGCCAATTCATCATCATCTAACGGTTTGCCATTAGGCATAATAGAAATGGTATATGCAGGTCTAGAACCAACTAGAATCTGACCATTTCTATCATACATAACCCCACGAGCAGCCGTCATCGGTACAATGCGCAGGCGATTCCCCTCTGCTTTAGCTTGGTAATAACCACCCTCTAATATTTGCATAGCAAATAAACGGAGCCCTAGGATAATGAAGATACCCATTACAATATAGAAAAGCACATCAAAACGGCTCGTTTTTTTTCTTTTATATAAACTTTCAAGCACCTATGATTCCCCTTATATGCTTTACTAAATCAGCAATACTACCAAATATAATCCTCTTTTTCTTCCATAAGGCCCATCAATTTATGGCCTATACCACCTAATATGGCATTCCAAAATACAGTTGGCATCACCATATGCCCCATGTAAGAAATAAATTGAATATCACCGCCACTGGCACTGATCATGATGCAGCGCATGATGCCATCTAGAATCGTACACACACCGATAATGCCGCATGACCAATACCAACGTTCTTCGTATACACTACTTTTTACAAGAGATAGTAGATATACTACGACCATGTATGGGAAGAGATGTAATCCAAAAAAGTTAGATATCAAAATATCGTGAATGGACCCACCCACTACGGCAGCAATCAGCCCCATTTTTCGGCCTTTAAAAATCGTGACTAAAACAACGGCCGTCAGTATAGAATTTGGCAGCCAATTCGTATGAAATATGGCCGGTAATAATTGAGCTTGTATAAAGTACAAAGCACAACATACGAAAATTAATGCAATATACCTCATTGATTTACCGCTCCTTTAGCTCCTTGCACTTGGTCACGTTGAGTTTGAGGAACTAATTTAGGTTCTAATTTTGCTTTATCCGGTGTTTGTACGGTAGAGGCAGTAATGATAAATACCTCTTCTAAACGATTAAAATCAACACTCGGTTGGATAGCCGCATTTTTAACAAACCCTTCTGTATCATTTGTTATGGTTAATACATTACCCACTAATAAACCTTTTGGATAAATTCCACCGTAACCAGATGTAATCAATTTATCTCCTACAAGGACATCGCCATCACGTGCAATATTAACCATCATTGGCTCATTAGGATGATTACCATCCCCTTTTACCACACCGGCTAAACGCGATTCAGGACGCTGTACAATAATACCAATTGCGCTGCGAGGATCTAAAATGGTTTGAACACGTGCCGAATTTGGATATACGTCGGTTACAAATCCAACAACACCACTCGGTACGACAACAGCCATATTCGGTTGTATACCGTCATTCTCGCCACGGTCAATGGTAAATGTATTGGACCATGTACCAAAATCTTTAGTAATAATGCCCGCCAAGGTCATGGTAAACTCTGGATGAGACGATTTGTAGTTAAGCATTTGGCGAAGACGAATATTTTCTGCCACCACTTCATCGTGATTTAACATCTTTTGTTGCAAATCTGCAATAGTATTATCCTTATCATTACTTTCAACAAAACCCGATATGGCATTATCAATGATGCGTATGCCAGTTTGAATTGTTGAAAGTACACGAGCTGAACCATATGTGAATGGTGTAGCAATTTTTTCTAATGGTACGGTTACAAAGGGTATACTAGTTCGCTGTTTCCAAGCAAATCCTAAAAGAGCCATGATAATACAGCCGAGGACAACAAAGATTAATAATTTTCGATCTGACTGTATCATACACGTCCCCTTCTATCCTTTGAATTAATAATAAAACGAGCCAATTCTACAATTTGACCTGAACTACGATGTAGGCCTTGAACAACCTTTAACTCTGGTTCAGATGCAACCTGAACAGGCACCCCCATTTCGGTGCTAATCCGCTCTGCTAGGCCCTGCAAACGAGCCATACCACCGGTTAGTACAATCCCATGCTGCATGATATCAGCCACTAATTCAGGGGCCGTAACGCGTATCATTTGTTGGATTGCATCTAAAAAGTCCGCCAGGCGTTTATTGATGACTTCGTAGATTTCAGATTGATGAAGTACAGCGCGTCTAACTATACCACTCGTCATATCGCGACCAGTAAAGGAAAACTCACAATCCTCTGCAGGTACAACGGCAGTACCTATAGCATGTTTAATATCCGTTATAGTTTGCTCGGATACCATTAAACCAAAACACTGATTAATATATTGCATGATAGCGCGATCTAAATCGCTACCGCCAAACCGTATCGTCTTACTAATAACCGTACCACCTAATGAGATAATCCCCATGTCGGCAGTACCTTCACCAATATCAATGACCATAGAGCCACGAGCCTCAAAAATTGGCAAACCTGAACCTATAGCGGCAGCCACAGGGCGTTCAATAAGAAAGACTTCCCGTGCGCCTGCTTGGATTACGGCATCCATCATAGCCCGTTGTTCAACATCAGTCATACCACAAGGAACGCCAACAAGTACACGAGATCTACGTAATGTATTGGATACCTTGTGAAGAAAATATTTTAACATTGTATGCATCACGCGGTAATCGACGATAAAACCATCTTGTAGTGGGGTCAACTCCATCCACATGTCAGGCATGCGTCGTACAATGCGATCTGCTTCATCACCGACAGCAACAATTTTATCTAATTTTGTATCAGTAGCCACAATGGAGGGCTCGCTCATCATAGTCTCGCGCGTGCCCCCCATGACACGTGTCATAGACGTACCAATATCGATACTCACGTCTTTTCCTAAAGACGGTAAAATGGAATTCATAATGCTAATCTCCTTCATTACATCATCATTCCATTTTACCACAACTAGCTTAATTTACCAATTTCACTCAAGCTAGTAAACTCGCCATCACCAATGACGATATGGTCTAAGACTGGAATGCCCATAAATTGTCCAGCACTGACAAATAACTTGGTAACACGTATGTCATCATCGCTAGGCCTGCTATCTCCGGACGGGTGATTATGAATCAAAATAATAGCGGCCGCATTACAAGCGATGGCTTTTCTAAAAACGGCTCGTTGCTCCACAAGACTCGATGTGAGACCTCCATTAGATATGGTCTCTATGTGAATCAATTTATTACGAGACGTCAACATGGCCGCTAATACATGTTCTTCTGTTTCATGGCGCAAGCGTTCCATTACATATTGAGCGATAACATAAGGTTGAGAAAAATCCTCGTATGTAGAGGTAATCTTTAATTCACCCAATCGCCGCCCTAATTCCACTGCAGCACAAATGGTAACAGCTTTATCGATACCAACACCCTTGATTTTTATTAAATCATCTACGGTCATATGATTTAATCCATGAATGCCATCTGTGAAAGAAGCAATAATCGTATGCGCTAAATCAATCGAAGATTGCCCTTTCAACCCAGTTCGCAATAAAATAGCCAATAATTCTTCCATCGCCATTTGCTTAGGACCTAAAGCAACGAATTTTTCTCGTGGTCGTTGAAACGGCAACATATCTTTTACGCTGATAGTTCTGACTTGCATAGAATTTCTCCATTCTTACAGTACATACAGATAATCAGCCTCATATTTCTACGTTGTATAATAATCTACTCTCTTTATGTAAAGCCTTTACACCTTCACATAGATCACTTAACACCCAATGCTTTACATAATTCTTCATACACATGTTCTACAGGGAGTCCTACTACATTCGTATAAGAACCTTCAATCTTATCGACCCACAAAGCACCTTTTCCTTGGATACCATAAGCACCAGCCTTATCCATCGGCTCTAGAGAATCGATATACGATTCGATTTCAAAATCTTGTAGCGTTTTAAAGTATACCTTCGTTTCATTGTGAAATACAATCTCACGCCCTTTAATAAGTAAGGCTACACCAGTAATAACAGAATGAACTTGTCCAGATAAAGTGCGTAGCATTGCGCGCGCTTCATCCTTGCTATGTGGCTTTCCTAATATCTTTCCATCATATACAACAATTGTATCCGCACCTAACACGATGCTACCGTCTGGCACATCATTAGCGCAACGAGCCTTACCAAGGGCTTGGGCTTTCACCATTTCAACAGGATCTGTAACCACTACATTATCTTCTACATAGGAACTAGAGACCACGGTATGGTCTATCCCTACTTGATGCAATAATTCTGTACGTCTAGGTGACTGACTTGCTAAATATAATCCGCTCATTCTTGTTCCTGTTCTTCTGCACGCTTAATCAAACTGTCATAATATTCCTTAACATCGAAACCTTGTTTTACCGCATCAGCACGCACCGTAGCATAAAACACGACATCCGCTTCTGGGACGCGAACTCGATTCGGTACAAACTGCTCTAATGTTTCATAGAACGCATCGTCGGCTTTCAGCATAACGCGACCATATTGAACCTTTTTCCCCTTTGTAATGGAATAGACCATAAACCAAATCGGTCTATCATCAGAGGTAGAGCATTTTCTATATTTATAGCGATATCGTAAGTTCGTTAAAAAATCGCGATTATATGGATAGATACCATCAATATCATCATATTTAACAGAAAATGTACGATTTCTAAAAAAGGATTTCTCTTTGATAATAAATTCAGAATCCGTCAATATATAAGTATATCGACTCACCGCTTGCTTAACAATGACAATGAGCGCCATGATCTCTATAAAATATTCTGCAATCAATATATGGCCCACAGAAATACTTCTATAGGTGGTGAAAGCCATGGCCCCCACCAATAAAATGACAAACACCATGACCAATAACTCTGCACTACGGGTGCGTTGAGACTGTTCGCTATATAAAATATTCATACGTAACCCCTTTCAAAAGACTCTGCATACTATTTATTATATAGGATTTAGCCTTGAAAAACTACAAAAACCCCGCCTATATCTAAGATATAAGCGAGGTTTCTATATGAGAGTTTAAATAACCATTAAGAGGTTATATTATTTTTTCAAAGAGCTTGTAATACGTTGAGTATCGCGAGCGATCATGATTTCTTCGTTTGTAGGGATTACGAAGATTTTTACTTTAGAGCCTTCAGCACTGATTTCTTGTTCTTTACCGCGAATGTTATTGCGTTCAGGGTCGATACGAGTACCTAAGTATTCCAATCCATTGCAGATAGCATCGCGATTACCGATACCATTTTCGCCGATACCAGCTGTGAAGATGATAGCATCAACACCGCCCATAACAGCAGCGAACGCACCGATTACACGACGAACTTTGTAATGGAACATGTTAAGAGCCAATTGAGCACGTTTATTACCATTAGAAGCAGCTTCTTCGATTACACGGAAGTCATTAGACACACCGGAAATACCCAATACACCGGATTCTTTATTCATAACACGGTCAACTTCTTCATAAGACATGCCAGTTTTGTCCATCAAGAATGGAACGATAGCAGGGTCGATATCACCAGTACGAGTACCCAT
>JAIITD010000226.1 GCA_022737715.1 Veillonella sp. | reverse complement strand
GGTGTCGCAGGTGACGATATTACACAAGGTTTGCCTCGTGTTGAAGAATTGTTTGAAGCGCGTAAACCAAAACGTAATGCAATCATTGCTGAAAACGAAGGTGTAGTACGTGTTGTACCAAACGAAGGTAAAAAAGGCACTAATACGATCTTTATTACAGGTGAAGATGGTGTTGAACTCGATTACCTTATCCCTTATGGTTCCCGTATTATCGTTAAAGACGGTGATGTAGTATCCTTAGGCGCACGTTTGACAGAAGGTTCTATTAACCCTCATGACATTATGCGTGTAATGGGTACACAAGCAACACAACGTTACCTTGTATACGAAGTACAAAAAGTATATAAATCTCAAGGTGTAGAAATTAACGATAAACACATTGAAGTTATCGTTCGTCAAATGCTTCATAAGGTTAAAATTGAAACCGCTGGCGATGCAGATATGCTTCCTGGCGATATGATTGATATCAATACATTTGATGAAGAAAATCGTCGCTTAACATTGAATGGCCGTGAAAATGCTACTGGTAAACGCACATTGTTAGGTATTACTAAAGCAGCTTTGGCTACTGATTCCTTCTTATCCGCTGCATCCTTCCAAGAAACTACACGTGTTCTTACAGATGCTGCCATTAAGGGTAAAATTGATCCATTATTGGGTCTTAAGGAAAATGTTATCATTGGTAAATTAATTCCTGCTGGTACTGGTATGAGCCGTTACCGTAAAATTGAAGTAGTTAAAAAAGCTCCTGAAATTTTGGAATTAACTGATGATGGTGAAATCATAGAAGAATAAGCCTATATAGTTTATGGCTATGATTAGATAATTGATAAAAGAGATATTCCTAGATTAGTATATAATTTAGGAATATCTCTTTTTAATTATATCAATTTTGCATAACAAAACTGCGTTGAAAGAATTGAATATGTATAAAGCGTATAAAAATAAGCGAAATTATCTATATTTGTATAAAAAAACGAGAATACTTCATGTAATTCTGATAAATGATACACACGGATAGGTGTACATATTAAATACAGTGAAATAGCGGTTTTGAGTGTTAAAAAACCTTTGACATGCGTTTGAGTAATTGATATACTTACATAGTGCTTAGAGGCCAAGTGCGCCCTGAGCATAGTTTCGTAAGGAGAAGATGTAACCATGGACATAGCCCATTTGGCATCGGCGAACAAGACAATAGGTGCTAAGCAAACGATCAAATCAATTGCAAAAGGCTCTGTTAAGTTTGTGTTTCTCGGCTGCGATAGCGATAGCTACGTAGTAGATCCTGTACGGATGGCTTGCGTGGAACATAATATACCGTTCGACGATAAGCATACGATGGATGACCTTGGTCGTGCGTGTCGCATTAAGGTGCGGGCCACAGCGGTAGGTATCCTACGTTAATCT
>JAIITD010000031.1 GCA_022737715.1 Veillonella sp. | reverse complement strand
TACTTGTCGGGAGATAAATACATTAAGTAATCAGGGAATATTTACTTATAATTATCATTTGATACGGTAATTATAAGTAGAAAAGGTGAGAATAAAATGAATTCATAAAAAATATTTTATGAAATTTAGATGAAATATAAAATTCGTTTATTAAATATTGATAAATACCATACTTCTTGATATGATAATAGAGGAGAATAATATCTTCTCTTTATTTTTTTTATAAAACATTTAAAAAAATCGTTCTAGTTATAAGACTTTTGTTATTGGGTTAGAAAGGGGGCCACTATGAAGTTGCTTATAGCTTTAATGGCCTTATTTTGCCTCATAACATTTTCAAATACAGCACAAGCGACTGATTGGTACTATGTAAGTCCTGATGACAAAGGTAATCAATTGTTTATAGATAATGATAGTGTTCAAAAAAGTGATTATGATGCCGTTCTTTGGCTAAAAGTTAATGAACCTGGTGGCGATGAACTTCGTTACAAGGTATATATTAGCCGTTATAATCGGACCATGGAAATTTTAGAAGTAGATGCTTATATGCCAAACGGTACTCAATACGATAATGTTGACTATGACAAAGATCCTGAACCGATTGAAGGCAATACGAATGGCCAAGCCATTTATAGATTGTTATGGCAATAGAATAGTTTAAATTTAATATTTTAGATATAAATATAAATTTAAAATCTTAAATATAAAAATCCCTAGCTAGACAGCAACTAGCTAGGGATTTTTTATGTGTAAATGTATTGTAAACACGCAGAGGTGTTACAGTCTTTGTAGATAGGTAAAATGTAAGATGTAAGATATCCACTAGTGATTGGAAACAACCGTTAGTTTATAGCTGAGCGGTTGTACGGGTTAATTCCAAGTCATTAATCATTTGTAAATCGTCTTGAGGGGATCTACCGCCGGTTGTTAAGTAACCGCCAACCATGATGCCGTTAAGCCCACCTTTTAGTGCGTACGATTGTAAATCGCGTAGATTTACTTCTCGACCGCCAGCGGTACGAATTAACGCATGAGGTAAAATGAAGCGGAATACAGCGAAGGTACGTAAAATTTCCATAGGCTTTAACGCTTTGTTATGCTCGAATGGAGTACCCTTAATCGGATTTAATATGTTTAATGGAATGGAATCAATGTTAAGGCGTTTAAGTTCAAACGCCATTTCTACGCGTTGTTCGAGCGTTTCATTTAGACCTAAGATACCGCCAGAGCAAACGCGAATGCCAGCTTTTTTGGCATTTTCTATGGTAGACATCTTGTCCTCATAGGAATGTGTGGAGCAGATGTCAGGAAAATGACTTGGTGCTGTTTCGATATTGGAGTGATAGCGAGTAACACCAACTTCTTTTAATTGAAGGGCTTGTTCATAGGTTAACAAACCAAGAGAACAACAAATTTCTAAACCGATTTCTTCGCGAATTTCTTTTAATACGCGTAAGATTTGATTGAATTCATTAGGGTTGGAAGTGTTTCGACCACTTGTAACAATGGAGAAGCGGATTGCACCGGCTTCTTTTGCTTTTTTAGCAGCCTCTAAAATCGATTCATCATCCATAAATGGATATTCTTGAACGCCTGTATTGTGGTGTGCAGATTGTGCACAGAATTTACAGTTTTCAGGACACTTACCAGAACGAGCATTTACGATTGCGCAAATATCGACGGAATTGTCATTGAAATGTTGTTTTATTTTATCTGCCATAGCTAATAAAATCATGGTGTCTTCATCGGAGGTATGGATTAAATCGATTGCTTCCTCTTTAGTAATTTCCCCACCATGTAAAATGCGATTGGCAATGGTTAATATTTTTTCATAAGAACCCACTTGGGTTTCTTGCTCTACTGGAAGTGCCATTATAGCCTCCTTGTTATTGTTAACTTATAAAAACGAATATATTTACAATGTAATTGTAGTATTCTTGAATGCTAATTGTCAACTATATAAATAAATTAGTTTACAATATTATATCTTACATATTATATAGAAATTTATAGTATAATTAGATATTAGTATTCTATAAGTTAGGAAAGGAGACAATATGCAACCCTTTCGTTTTATACATTGTGGAGACCTTCATTTAGGGGCTCCTTTTCAATATGCTATGGGGATGAGTCGGCATGTGGATCGTGCCGTCGCAGAAGCAACATATGAAGCTTTCAATAATATCATTGAAATCGCCGTGCGAGAACGCGTTAATGCCGTTGTGATTAGCGGCGATGTATATAATAGTGAAGATCATAATTTAGAGGCTCAGGTTCGATTTGTACGCGCCATGTATCGCTTGTGGGAGGCGCATATTCCCGTATATATGGTGCAAGGTAATCATGACCCTGCTGAAAGCTGGCGCGCTGGCTTATCTATGCCTGATAATGTACACGTGTTTTCGGATACACAGGTACAACGATTTCCGTTGATGGTTAACAATATCGAAATTGGTGGCGTTTACGGCATCAGCTGTGGCCATGGTAATGAACAAACTAATTTTGCTGCCCAATATAAAGCCTTTGAGCGGGACGAATTTTCCCTTGCTGTCATGCATGGAACGGTCGGATCTAGTGTGGGCAGCGAACACCATGATGTAACAGGACCTTGTAATTTATCGGATATCATGCAAGGAGCCATGGACTATTGGGCATTAGGCCATATCCATAAATCACAGGTGCTTTCAGAAGACCCTATGGTCGTATATGCAGGCAATCCCCAAGGATTACATCGCAAGGAATCCGGTGCTAAAGGCTGTTATATGGTCCACGTATCACACAATGGACATTGTGAACTAGAATTTATTGAGACCAGTGCCATTCGTTTTGAAGATATTAAGATTGATATTGCAGGCATACAAACCGAACGTGAGTTATTAGATTTATTGAGCCACAAAAAGCAGTCCTTGCGTAAGAAATATAATAAGAATACTTTGGTATCTGTACATTTAGTTGGGACTGGCGCAATTCATCGTTTGTGTGTGGATGAAGCGGTTCGTAAATTATGGTTGCGAGAATCACAGTCAGAGGAAAAGAGTAAATCTATTTTCGTTATGCCGTATCGCATGATTAATAAGACGCGACCTGCTGTCAACTTAGCGGAACGACGATTATTATCTGATATGGTAGGTGATTATTTACGTGCCTATGATGAAACCGTTACCGATGTTGAGGCGGTACGTCAAATCTTAGTCAATCGTCCAGAGTCTAAACGACTTGGTAGTTATTTAGATTTGTTATCCGATGATGTATTGCAACGGGTTATGGAACGCAGTGAAATGGAAGGGGTTACGGTGTTAATGGGGGTTAACGATGAACATTAAACAGATTCGACTCGACTCATTTGGACCGTATGAAAACTGGACATTTAAATCCGGTCTTAACGGTGTACAGCTTGTATATGGCGCTAATGAAAGTGGCAAAACTTCTTTGTTAGAAAGCATGCGTTCTCTTTTGTTTGGCGGTAAACATAAAAAATATGGTTATGTAAGTGGATCTCTTGAACTCGACAAAGAGGGGGTTGCTTATCATTTAGGCCGACAAAATAAGAACCTGGATTTTTACTCTCCTGGTGAGCCTAATATAAAAGAAGAGCCGAATCAATTGTGGTGGCATGGCCTTGATAAAAAGACGTATAATCGCATTTTCGCTCTTACCTTAGAGGACCTTCAAGGCGTAGATATACTCAATGAAGTAGATGTGCGAGCTAGGTTCTTTGGCGCCGAAGGGGGCGAGCAGCTCGGTGGTGTGGTAAAGAGTATTGAAACCAATGCTAATGATTTACTTGTTGCATCTGCATCAGGTAAACGCCGCATCAATGTTTTGATAGATCAACTACAGGAAAACAAGGCTCGCTTATCTGCACTTGGAGAGCATGAAACGCAGTATGTAGAATTACAACAGGCGTTGCATGCTTCCGAGGATACAGAATCAGAAATTCAAAATCAAATCAAAGAATGGCAAGATTATCGTGAAGGCGTAGAGATGGTGCTTCGTGCATGGGACACGTATCGACGTAGCGAAGAGGCGCGTCGGCGTATGCAACAGTTTACATCGCCTGATACACTAGACCGCGATGCGTTTTTACGTATCGATGAGGGCCTTCGTGAAGCTCGTCAAAATATGCAGCTTTGGCTAGATAAAGAAGAAGCATTAAAACCGGAAAATTTTGATCCTAATAGTCCGTTTACTACCTATGGTCAAGATATAGAGGATTTAATTCAACAAGGTGCGAAGTGGGAACAATTACGCCGCGAGTGTGAAGAAGGCGAAGCCTATATTGCTAAGGTTAAGGAACAACTTGATTTCTCAAGAGGTTTACAATCTTCGTGGCGCAAGGATGAGTCGGTTCCAACTGATGTGAATTGGTTTGAAGGAGAACGCTTATCTAAACGGCTCCGCACTGCAAAGGACCAATTATTATATTGGCAAAGCCAAGCACCGTCCTTGCAAAAAGAAATAAAAATCAGTGAAGATGGTACATCCGCTAAAACTGGTGAAAATGGTCCGGTTAATGAGTGGGCTCACCAAGAGTTACAAGCGGTCATGTCTGATATAGCAGAGCTAGAGTCCCGCATAGGGGACAACGGTTCTGCCCGTATGGCTTCCATGCCGATTTGGTTGCAACGCATTGGCGGAATTGGTGCCGTTATTGGTGTATTGATGTCCTTGGCAGGCCTTATTGCGCTGGAATCTGTACTATATAGCATAGGTGGTATTATTCTATTAATACTGGGGCTAGGATTGTTCTGGTATGGATGGCGCCTTCGTCATGTAGATGATTCTGATATAGCGCGATGCATGCGTGAATTAGAACGATTACAACAACGTAAAGCGTATTTAGAAACACAATTAGATGTGCCTTTACCTGTGGCAACATCTGATGTACCGAACTTGGAAACCGCTGCTATTGAGCAACGTTACAATGATGAAGGTAAACAACTACAGGCTAATTATGAAAAAGCCTTGGCTGAATGGCAAGCGTGGATTCCTGAAGGGGCTGCCAAGAGCCTCGATGAAGATGATTTCTTTAGTATGAAGCATGAATATGACCAGTACTCTGAACAATTGCGGACCATTGAAGGTTATGAAAAACGATTGGATGAGCATAAGGAATCATTGCGCGTCATAGAGGACCAAGCCGTTACTTTGTGGTATAACCTTGGTGTTGAAGCACCTGTGTCCCCTACTGAGTTAAAACGTATTTATAATCAATATAAGAACTTTCAACAACAAATGATTCGTTGGGAGCAAAAAGAATCACAGCGTAAAAGCTATCGTATGGAGTATGATAATTGGCATCGCAAGGAAAAGGAACTTTTACTTGAACAAAAAGCATTGCTCGAAAAAAGTGGATTGTCAGGCGCCAATGAATATCGCCAAAAACTCATTGATGAAGATCAGTTTAAGCAATGGGAAACAATTTATAAGCAAAGCCAAGTGCAGCTTGATTTGTTAACTCCAGATGGTGAAAACAAGGATTTGTTCTATCGCCGTTTACGTGAGGGTAATAAAGAGAATTGGACTGATGAATTAGCCCATGCAGATCAAGAGTTGAATGCGCGCAAAGATGCGATGGCTAACCTCTATGAGAAACGAGGCCAAATCGTGGAAGCTATGCGTGCGTTGGGTTCAGATCAGGAGCAACGGGAAGCCATTCAGCAACGACAAGAGTTAGAATCTGAATTGGAATCTGCCTTGGAAGATTGGGCAACTCAAGTTGTCATCGCTCATTGTATGGAACGGGCACAACAATCATACGAAGAAGAGTCACAACCAAAGATGCTAGAATTAGCCTCTCAGTATATTAAACGGTTAACGAATGGTGCTTATACATTTGATATGTGGGGATTACAAGATGGTTTGGCCCTTTTGAACGAACGGGGTGAACGATTACCGATTAATCATTGGTCTAGTGGTTTAGCAGATCAGGTGTATCTAGCATTGCGTTTAGCACTAGCAAAAGTCTTTTCATACCAAGTCGATGCATTGCCAATTATATTAGATGATATCCTAGTTCGATTTGATGAAGATCGCCAAAAGAGTGCGCTTGAGTTGTTAGCTGAACTTGGTGAACAGCAACAAATTTGGTTGTTTACGTGTCAGCAACAAGTGTATTATATGGGTCAAGCTATTACTGGCATAGATACGCATATACTCCAACGTGCATGATTTTTTATCAAAAAGAATATAGAGAATATCTGATTTTGCATATTCATCACTTTTGGAGTACACTTTTAATATAAGCGCAAATATAAGCGCAATTTCTTAATATAAAGGTACGTATATAAATGTATGGGTGTGTTTTGTAGAAAGGGGTGGAAGTTTGAATACTGCTTATTTAGATATGATTCAGGGTAAGAACCCTGGCATAACACCGGTATGGTATATGCGCCAAGCAGGACGTAGTCAGGCGGCTTATCGTAAGATAAAAGAGAAGTACACATTGTTTGAAATCACCAAGCAACCAGAACTGTGTGCACAAGTGACAGAACTACCGGTTAAAGAATATGGCGTTGATGCGGCTATTCTTTATAAGGATATTATGAGTCCTATGGTGGCTATTGGCGTGAATGTGGATATTAAACCTGGCGTAGGACCTGTATTTGATACTCCGATTCGCCGTATAGAAGATATTGAACGATTACACGTATTTGATGCAACAAAGGTAGAGTATATCGCCAAGACCATTGAGTTATTGACTACTGAGGTGCTTGATGTACCGCTCATTGGATTCTGTGGCGCACCATTTACCATCGCATCCTACCTAATTGAAGGTGGTCCTACGAAAAGTTATAACAAGACTCGTGGGATGTTAATCAGCGAACCTGAAATTTGGAATGGCTTGATGGAAAAATTAGCGGATATGTCCATTGAATATTTGACAATGCAAGCGCGTGCTGGTGCTAATGCTTTACAGATTTTTGACTCTTGGGTGGGCGCTGTTAATAGCACAGAATATGAACAAGCGATTTTCCCTCATATGAAACGTATTATTTCGACGGTAAAATCCAGATTCCCTAATTTGCCGCTTGCCATGAATGGTGTCGGTACAGACCATCTTGTTTCTACTTGGGCTAAATTGCCTCTCGATGTAATCGCTTTAGACTGGCGAAGCTCTCTTGGGGCAGCTAAGGATAGAGGTGTTACCCAAACAGTACAGGGGAACCTTGATCCTGCTTATTTATACGGGGATACAAAAACAATAGCCAAGATAGTAGATGAAATTTTAATGGATGGTGTTCGTCATGGTAAACATGTATTTAACTTAGGGCATGGTGTATTTCCTGAGGCGGATCCAGCAAAATTACATTGGTTGACAGACTATGTTCATGAAAAGAGCCGTGAATTGTGGGCTCGTGAAAGCCGATAATATGAAGCCGGCTATACTGTTATTATCTTTTGGTACACCTCGGCAACCATCTGATCTATTACCCTATTTGACGAGTATTCGACGCGGAAAAATTCCGACGGAACGAGAATTGGAGGCCCTATCCGCTCGTTATGATGTCATCGGACAATGGGATAATAAGCTGTTGCAGACGATGGGGGAAGAGCAAAAGAAAACTCTTGAATCCCTATTGAAGATAGGCTCGATGTATTTGGCCTATCTTCATATGCCACATAGTATGGAACAAGCTGTAGAATCCATAGCAGCTGCAGGGTATACTTCTATTTTATGCATTGTCACATCGCCGTTTTATTCTATGGTTGGAACGGGCGCATATGAACGGAAATTACATTCTATATTACGAGCGTATCCAGATATATCTTGTGAAATTATCAAATCTTGGTGGAATAGACCACAGTTTTTTGAATACTGGTGTTCACAGTTGATGGCAGCGAATCCATTACAAGCTGATACAGCCTGTATTTTCTCTGCCCATAGTGTACCTACTTCAACGGTTGGAAACTATGAGGATGAAGTTATATCTGCATCAAACCAAATTGCGAAAAAAGTAGGCCTAAACCATTGGTATCAAGCGTGGCAAAGTGCCGCGCCCTATGGTGAATGGTTAGGTCCTACCATTGAAACTGTCATTGAACAGGCTCTTCTAGATGGTGCAAAACGCATTGTATGTATCCCTTTTGGATTTGTTAGCGATCATGTAGAAATTTTGTATGACAATGATATTATTTGTCGTAACATTGTCGAGAACGCAGGGGCCATATATGAACGTTTGCCTATGCCTAATGGAAATCCTCTATTTATGGAGGCCATGGCAAAGGCTTTACAAGAAAGGATTAATAAGTGAAGGTAACGATTGTTGGTGGTGGCCTTACAGGGCTTACTACAGCCTATTATTTAGGTCATGCCAAACCAGATTGGCAGATACAATTATATGAACAGGCCCCTCGATTTGGCGGTAAAATTCAAACGCAACAAGTAGATGATTTTGTTGTTGAGTTAGGACCGGATTCCTATTTGGGCCGCAAAACAGAAATGACTGATCTCATTACAGATCTTGGTCTAGTAGATACGCTTGTATCTAATGAAACCGGTCAGGCCTATGTGTATGATCGTGGTAACATTCACCCAATTCCAGGTGGTTCCATCATGGGTGTCCCTACAGAAATGATGCCTTTTGTGAAAGCAACCTTAATTTCCTGGGCTGGTAAATTGCGTGCTGGTCTTGATTACTTTAAAAAGCCGTATCCTTTAGATGCACATGGGGATGTGTCGATAGGTCATTTCTTCCGCTATCATTTAGGCCAAGAAATGATGGATAAATTAATTGAGCCCTTATTGGCAGGTATTTATGGTGGCGATATTTATAAAATTAGTCTATTATCTACATTTCCTCATTTTATTCAAGTAGAACAAAAATACGGGAATATGGTTAAGGGCATGATTGCGGCTAAGATGAGTCACCAAAAAGCTGGTGTCTCTAAGGCTGCTAAAGGTGCTGTTAATGAAGGTGATGTTCCCCGTGCCGGTAAAGGAACCATGACGGATGCTCAATTTGAAAAGAAACAACCTAGCGCTCATCAAACGAATGGAAATTTAAAAGCATCAAAGGGAACCGCATCACAGTCTGGTATGTTCAGACAATTAACGGGTGGTCTTGAAAGTGTGGTAAGTGCTATTGTAGAACAAATGCCATCCAATGTTACATTGACTACGAATGCTCTCGTACGAGATATATCGTATGTAGATGCTATGTATCGTTATAATGTGAATGGCTTAGAAGAAACCTCTGATATGTTGGTTATCTCTACCCCACCGGCTACGTATAAAGATTGGTTCATAGGGGATACTGGATTTGATGGCGTACGCAACATGGAACAATCCAGTTGTGCTATTGCAATCATGGCCTTCGATAAAGCGGCCTTTGATGGTGAACTAAAAGGCTCTGGTTTGTTAATTACTCGTAAAACAGACACACCATTAACGGCGTGTACCATATTGAACCAAAAATGGCCTCAAACAACACCGGATGATAAAATCGTTCTTCGCGTTTTTATCGGGAAACCTGGTAATGATGTGGTAGAACGCTATAGTGATGAAGAACTTTCTGCATTAGCTCTTAAAGAAATTCAACGTATTATGAAATTTAAAGCAAATCCAGAATGGATCAAAATTAATCGCTTAATACATTGCATGCCTCAATACAATGTGGGACATCGTGCTGCTATTACAGCCGTTCGTGAGCGTGTGAAAGAACATTATCCTAACTTGTATCTCATTGGGACACCGTTTGATGGGATTGGGATACCGGATGGAGTAAAACAGGCTAAGGAACTTGTGCAACGGTTGTCTCAATAATCTACGTGGCCGGTTCGGGATGGGCGTTTGTATGAGTGCTACATAGCCGGTGATGGATTTAGATTATTGCTACGTGGCCGGTACGAGATGGTCTTCATTAGGCTCCAGCTAGCTTAACGGTCTTCGGCCTAGGGCCTTGACCTACTAAAGTCGCCTCCTGAAGACCATCTCGCACCTACTGTAGAATAAACATTAACCTAAATCCATCACCTACTGTGGTAGTGTCTCAATACATAGAGCCCATCTAGAACCTACAGTAGAGTATTTTAGCCAAACCGTTGCATAAGGTTCCTTTAGGCT
This sequence comes from Veillonella sp., assembly GCA_022737715.1. Classification (GTDB taxonomy): domain Bacteria; phylum Bacillota; class Negativicutes; order Veillonellales; family Veillonellaceae; genus Veillonella. Next base: position 4,629 of record JAIITD010000031.1, on the reverse strand, counting down.
AGTGTAGAGAGAAACCGTCATCGGCCTAGGGCCTCGACGTGGATGAGTAATTTTTGTAATTGTAAATTGTGTTTTATATATTTTATGTGAAAAGGAGTGGTATTATGGGTAAGGCAATTCCTACTGTTGAGGGTTGGCATAGTCAACATATGGTGTTTTCCATGGATTTTAGTGCTTGGAATTGTTTTGAGGAGGCTGAAAAGGAGGAGGCTCGCGCTGAGTTAAAATCGTTTTTAGCTGAGTTGGAGTCTATGCATCAAGCTAAAGAGGGCAGTTATGCGTTCTATGATGTAAATGGTTATAAGGGCGATCTTTTGTTGTGGATTTTGGCGCCGTCTCTTGATGATTTGGCTCGATGGGAACGTAAATTCCGCCGCCTTACGATTGCGTCTGTGCTTGTTCAAACGTATTCTTATACGTCTGTAACAGAGGTCAGTGCGTATGTGAAAGCTAAGCTTGATACGCCTGAAGTGGATGCTAAATTGTATCCAACTGTACCAAAGGATAAGTATATTTGTTTTTATAATATGACGAAGAAGCGTGAAGGCAATGATAACTGGTATATGTTGCCTCAAGAGGAACGCGGTCGTATGATGCGTGAACATGGCATCACTGGTAGACCATACTTAGAAGTACTATCTGAGTACACTACAGGTGGTGTTGGTCTCGATGATTGGGAATGGGGCGTTACTATTTTTAGTGATGACGATATCCAATTTAAGAAAATTGTTTACGATATGCGCTTTGAAGAAGCGAGTGCAAGATATGGTATCTTCAGCGATTTCTATGTAGGAACGTTGATTGATGAAGCACGCTTTGATGAAGTGTTTGCTTAATAGATAACTACCAGTATTGGCACTGTGAAGTGAAGGGGTTAACATTTTGACGCTAGCTTTGCGAAGTCCTAAGGACAAGTAGAAGTAGCTAGTCGAAATGTTAACCCTTTTTATTTCGTATAATGAATCATGTATACAAAATACGCATATGGCTATGATTTTACTGCAACTTAGATTGCGGTTTTTATATTATCAATTTACAGTGGACTTTGGTATACTGTGTATAGACATTAAATTCTATAGAATCTAAATTTTATATGAATGTTGAAATGAAAGTAACTTTCACAAGGCCTATCTATAATGATTATATTGAGGGTTGTGAAACATCAAGTGATATGAGAAGGAGTACAAAAGCTATGGAGATGAATGATAGCGTTATTGAACAACAACGTTTAGATCAGGCTAGACTCGAAGCAAATGGCATGTATAGCAGCCAATTTGAAAAAGATGCCTGTGGTATGGGTTTTGTCGTAAATATTAAGGGCAAAAAATCCCATGATATCATCGATGATGGCTTGCGTATTTTAGAACGTCTTGAACATCGTGGTGGTGCTGGTGCAGATAAGGATACAGGCGATGGTGCTGGTATCTTGGTACAAATCCCACATGAATTTTTTAAACGTGAATGCGAAGTGTTGGGCATCAATTTACCTGCAGCAGGCGAATATGGTGTGGGCATGATTTTTGCGCATAAATATGAAAGTCTTCGCAATGAGCAAAAACGTATTTTTGAAGAAGTAGTACGCGAAGAGGGTCAAGTCGTTCTAGGCTGGCGTGAAGTACCTGTAGATGGTACTAAAGTTGGTAAGGAAGCGGCTGCTATTCGTCCTTGGATGATCCAAATTCTTATTGGTAAAGGCCCTGATGTAACTAATAATGCAGAATTTGAACGTAAATTATATGTCATCCGTAAATTGGCGGAAAAACGCATTATTCCATTGAGTAAGGAATTATCTAGCGATTTTTATATTGCATCCTTGTCCTCTAAAACAATTGTATATAAAGGTATGTTGACTCCTGGTCAATTGCGTGATTTCTACCTTGATTTGAGCGACCTTGATTTCACATCTGCATTGGCAATGGTTCACTCCCGTTTCAGTACGAATACATTCCCCAGCTGGGCTCGGGCGCATCCTAACCGTTTCTTAGTTCACAATGGTGAAATTAATACAATTCGTGGTAACGTAAACTGGATCAATGCTCGTGAAGGTAAAGCTGAGTCTCCTTTGTTCCCTGATATTAAAAAGGTATTCCCTGTAGTAGATGATAGCGGTTCCGACTCCGCTATGTTCGATAACACATTGGAATTCTTGCACATGACAGGTCGTTCCTTGCCTCATGCCATCATGATGATGATTCCTGAGCCTTGGGAACGCAATAAGCTCATGAGCCAAGAAAAACATGACTTCTACGAATTCAACAGCTTTATGATGGAACCATGGGATGGTCCTGCTGCTATGGGCTTCACTGATGGTACTGTTATCGGCGGTGTTCTCGACCGTAATGGCTTGCGTCCTGCTCGTTACTATGTAACAACAGATGACCGCGTTATCATGGCATCCGAAGTGGGCGTTGTGAACGAAAATGCAGAAAATATTCGCGCTAAAGGTCGTTTGGAACCAGGTAAAATGCTTCTTATCGACACGGCGGAACAACGTATCATTTCCGACGATGAAATTAAACAACGCATTGCAACTGAACTGCCATATGATGAATGGGTAAAAGAACATGTTATTCATTTGTCCGAAATTACACAAGCTGATGAAAGCGATGTGCCAGCTGTAGAGGATTTATTCAAGCAACAACAAGCTTTTGGTTATACGCAAGAAGATTTGGTACGTATGATTGTGCCTATGGCGAAGGATGGTAAAGATCCTGTAGGTGCTATGGGTGCCGATGCGCCGTTGGCTATTCTTTCCGATAAACCACAATTACTCTATAACTACTTCAAGCAAATGTTCGCGCAAGTAACCAATCCTCCAATCGATTCGATTCGTGAAGAAATGGTTACATCTACACGGGTAATGCTTGGTAACTCCGGTAACTTAACAGATCCTAATAAGACTGGTACATATGCGTTGTCTATGCGCACCCCAATCCTTACAAATCAAGAATTGGCATCCATCAAAGCCCTTGCTTGCCGTCGTATGAAATCTGTGACATTGCCAATCCTCTTCGACCCATCTAAGGGCGTAGATGGTATGCGTGAAGCACTTAAAGAATTGTGTGAAAAAGCAGAAGAAGCAGCGCGTACAGATCAAAACGTATTGATTTTATCTGACCGTGGTGTTGATGAAAATCATGCGCCAATTCCTGCATTGTTAGCGGTAGCAGCTGTTCATAATCACTTGATTCGCAAAGTATTGCGCACAGAAATTGGCTTGATCCTTGAATCTGGTGAACCTCGTGAAGTACATCATTTCTGTACATTGATTGGTTATGGTGTAACTGCTATCAACCCTTATTTGGCATTTGAAACGGTAAAAGATTTACACGCGCGCAAACGCCTTGGCGATATTACATTAGAAAAAGCGGAACAAAACTACATTAAGGCTGCTGTTGGTGGCATTATGAAGGTTATGTCCAAAATGGGTATCTCCACAGTGCGTTCCTATCATGGCGCTCAAATCTTTGAAGCATTAGGCCTTAACTCCGATTTCATTAAAAAATATTTCGTAAACACACCAACACGTATCGGTGGTATAGGTTTGTATGGCGTTACTACCGAAGCATTGGCTCGTTTTGATCGAGCTTTCAAAAAAGACGAATCTGTTCTCGAACCAGGCGGTTGGTATGGCCCTGTAAAAGATGGGGAAGAACATTTATTCAACCCTAAGACAATTGAGTTGTTGCAAGAATCTCTTATCAATGGGGATTATGCAAAATATAAGGAATATTCTAAAGCTATTCGCAATGATTACCACGTTACATTGCGTTCCTTAATGGAATTGAACTATCCTGTAGGCGGCGGTATTCCTATTGAAGAGGTTGAATCCGAAGAATCCATCGTAAAACGCTTCAAAGCTGGCGCTATGAGTTATGGTGCTATCAGTAAAGAAGCGCATGAAACAATCGCTATCGCTATGAATCGTTTAGGTTCCACATCTAACTCCGGTGAAGGTGGCGAAGACGCTGCACGCTTCAAACCATTGCCTAACGGAGATAGCATGAACTCTGAAGTAAAACAAATTGCATCCGGTCGTTTCGGTGTAACTGCTAATTACTTGCTTCATGCAAAAGAATTGCAAATCAAATGTGCACAAGGTGCTAAACCAGGTGAAGGTGGTCAATTGCCAGGTAAAAAGGTATATCCTGAAATCGGTAAGGCTCGTCACTCCACACCAGGTGTAGAACTTGTTTCTCCTCCACCACATCATGATATTTATTCCATCGAAGATTTAGCGGAATTGATTTATGATTTGAAATGTGTCAATAAAGACGCTCGCATTTCTGTTAAATTGACTTCCGAAGCTGGCGTTGGTACAATCGCAGCCGGTGTTGCGAAAGCAAAAGCAGATAATATCTTGATTTCCGGTTATGATGGTGGTACAGGTGCGGCTGGCCGTACGTCTGTAAAACATGCTGGTGTGCCTTGGGAACTTGGTTTATCTGAAACTCATCAAACTTTGATGCTCAACCGTTTGCGTGACCGTGTTCAATTGGAGGTAGACTCTAAATTGATGACTGGTTTCGATGTAGCTGTTGCCGCTATGCTTGGCGCTGAGTTATTCGGTTTCGGTACATTGCCACTCGTTGCTGTAGGCTGTAAAATGGCTCGTGTATGTAACCTCAA
>JAIITD010000225.1 GCA_022737715.1 Veillonella sp. | reverse complement strand
TCATAACGATGACGATGACGTTCGTATACAAGGTCTTCACCATATACTTCACGAGCTTTTGTACCCGCTTCTAATTTACATGGATAGATACCAAGGCGCATTGTACCACCTTTTTTATCTACATCCACTTGGTCACTCATCAAGTCGATAACCTTGTATTTTGCATCTTCATCAAATTCGCTAGATGTAGCACCTTCCATGCCACATACGTTGCGAGCAAATTCCATAACAGCAGATTGCATACCAAGGCATAAACCGAGGAATGGAACCTTGTTCTCACGAGCATAATTGATTGTACGGATTTTACCTTCTACGCCACGGGAACCAAAGCCACCAGGAACTACGATACCATCAATGCCTTCAAATACTTCTTTAGGATCTACGGAAATATCATCGAGTTCTTCGGAATCAATCCAGCGAATATTTACCTTAGTATCAGTTTCGATACCGGCATGGCTCAATGCTTCTGCTACGGAAAGATATGCATCATGTAAGGCTACATATTTACCTACGATAGCTACAGTAATATCTTTGCTAGGGTTCAAGATTTTATGAACCATTTCTTTCCATGCAGTCATATCACAAGGGCGTTCTTCAAGGCCCAATTTCTTGATAACAATATCATCAAGGCCTTGATCTTGCATCATCAATGGTACTTCATAGATAGAATCACAAGTTTGGTTTTCAATTACAGCGGCTGGTTCTACGTCACAGAACAATGCCAATTTTTCCTTCATTTCGTCGGAAATGTGTTTTTCACTACGGCATACCAAGATGTCTGGTTGAATACCAATACCGCGCAATTCTTTTACGCTATGTTGGGTAGGCTTCGTTTTTAATTCACCTGCTGCATTGATGTACGGTACCAATGTAACGTGAATATACAATACATCGTTACGACCTACATCTTTTTTAACTTGGCGAATTGCTTCCATGAATGGCAAGCTTTCAATATCGCCAACAGTACCGCCGATTTCAGTGATAACTACATCGGCATTATCTTCTTTACCTACGCGGTATACGTTTTGTTTAATTTCATTTGTTACATGAGGAATAACTTGAACAGTGCTACCTAAATAGTCACCCTTACGTTCTTTATTGATAACAGACCAATATACCTTACCAGCAGTAATATTGGAACGTTTGCTAAGATTAATATCGATAAAGCGTTCATAGTGGCCCAAGTCCAAGTCTGTTTCAGCACCATCATCGGTTACAAATACTTCGCCATGTTGGTAAGGACTCATTGTACCAGGGTCGATATTGATATATGGGTCAAATTTTTGAATGGTTACATTAAAACCACGGTTTTTCAATAAGCGGCCCAAAGATGCAGCTGTAATCCCTTTTCCCAAGGAAGAAACTACGCCGCCTGTTACGAAAATATACTTAGTTGCCATGATGCCTCCCACCTATTACATTTTTTCCGGAGC
>JAIITD010000224.1 GCA_022737715.1 Veillonella sp. | reverse complement strand
ATTTCTTTCGTGTCTCCAGCTGTAACTAGATGACCATCTTTAATAATCGCCATATAATGAGAGTATTGTACAGCCTGAGTCAATTCATGGAGTACCATCAATACGGTTAAACCTTGTTCATCATTTAATCGTTTTAACAATTCCATGATCTCTAATTGATGATTAATATCTAAGTATGTCGTCGGTTCATCTAACACTAACAATTTTGGTTGTTGTGCTAACGCCATAGCAATCCACACCCGTTGTCGTTCACCACCAGATAAGGATGGAATTAATTGATTGCGCAAATGATTCGTTTTCGTAATGCCTAGTGCATAGTCAACGATTTCTCGGTCCTCTTTGGCCGTATTCTTCCACCATGTTTGGTATGGATATCGTCCGCAATATACCAGTTCTTCTACGGTCATATCCTTTGGCATATTAGGCACCTGTGGCAGAAACGCCATTTGACGTGCCAACTCATTTTGGGAATAAGACTGTAATGGTTTTCCTAGAATCGTTACACATTCACGAGGACTATGGATATAGCCAATCATAGACCGTAACAATGTACTTTTACCACAACCATTAGGCCCTATTAATGTCGTTATTTTACCAACAGGAACCGATACATTAATATCATGTAAAATATGACGATTACCGAGAGTTACGGATAACTGTTTTACATCAATAGCCGTATTCATTAGTTATCCCTCCTCAATAGATATAAGAAGAATGGCGCCCCAAAGAATGCCATGATAATGCCAACCGGTACCTCGATTGGACTCCACATAACGCGCCCCACTGTATCGCTAACAACGAGGACGAGTGCACCTAATAATGCAGAGCCTGGGAGTAAATACGCATAATCATTACCGATGATTAAACGCAACATATGAGGGATTACGAGGCCTACAAAACCAATCAAGCCCGCAATACTAACGGCGCCTGCTGCTAATAGAGCCGCAACGGCGGTCATAACAAACCGCGTCTGTTCTACCTTAAGGCCTAGCCCCTTTGCTGTTTCGTCACCTAAGCTTAAGATGGTGAGACGTTTAGCCCCTAAGCAAGCAAAAATAAGACCTACTAACGCGTATGGGAACAACACCTCTACTTGAGGCCAACTGCGTGCAGCCAGTCCCCCTACCATCCAAAGCAAGGCCCCTTGCACACGATCACCAAAGAATACAAGCAATGCAGAAATGCCTGAGCCTAAAAATGCAGCCACCGCAACACCGGCCAAAATGATACGGCTCGGGCGTACACCATTTTTCCAAGCCAAAGCATATACCATCATCGCCGCAGCCATAGCACCTATAAAGGCAACGAGAGGCACAATATGATCATAGCCAGGAAAAAGAATAAATATGATAACACCAGCAAGTCCAGCACCAGACGAAACGCCTACGATTTGAGGATCTGCCAAAGGATTCTTCATAACCGCCTGTAAAATGGCACCCGATACAGCTAAACAAGC
>JAIITD010000223.1 GCA_022737715.1 Veillonella sp. | reverse complement strand
TTACCACAAGAATTATATGTTTGAGGTCCACGACAACCTACCTTATATAAGCACCAACCAGCTTTGGATGCATCATCGTCAAATTCTTCAACGAATAAACCGGAGTCAAAGAACGCACGACGGTAGCAAGTATCGTGAATGCGATTGCCATAAAATTGTTTAGGACGGCCTTGAGAATCCAACGGAGGAATTTGACCAAATAATGCGTAGTGCATAACTACACCAGTCATAACCTCTGGAATTGGAGGACAGCCAGGAACTTTAATAATAGGCTTACCAGATACAACAGAGGATACAGATACTGTATTTGTTGGATTTGGTTTTGCCGCTTGAATACCGCCCCAAGCTGCGCAAGAACCATACTCGATGATTGCAGCAGCGCCCTTAGCGGCTTCTAATAGAGATTCCTTAAATGTGCGGCCCCCTACAGTACAGTAGATACCATTTTCATCCAATGGCACCCCACCTTCAACAGCGAGGATATATTTACCATTTTTCTCAGCAATAATTTTTTTAAGGTGTTCCTCTAAAGGTTCTCCAGATGCTGCAGCCAAAGTATCATCATATTCCAAAGAAATCATATTCAAGATCACATCGGATGTAAATGGTGAGGAAGAGCGAATAAAGGATTCACTACAACCGGTACATTCGTGACCATGAAGCCAGATTACAGTAGGTAATTCTGTTGTTTCTGCAGCTTTTACAACTGTATCAAGCATAGTAGGTGGCAAACCTAGAATAGCAGTCAACGCCACGCAAGATTTCATAAATGTACGTCGACTGAGACGTCTCTCTTGGAAGAGAGTCCATAAACTGTTCACACGATTTTTCATGGAATACAGCCTCCTTACAACAACTTTGCAGCAATATGTATATATTACCTAATCAACTATAACTATTGAGAGATATATTATCTCGATTACCTCATTATATCATTTTAGATTATATAAAACTATGACAATATGTATATATATCAAAAAAATTGATAAAAAAAGCACCTATCCTAGATAATATTTACTATTATCCAGATAGGTGTTCTCATCAATTAGAATTGTTTAATCACTTCATTGATCAAAGATTCTAATACAGCGGCCTTTTTGTAACCTGCAAGACGATCTAATAGTTTGCCATCTTTAAAGAATACCATGGAAGGAATACCTTCTACATCTTCTTTTAAAAGAATCGGACGCAAAGTTTTATCTTCTGCATCTACGCTGAAGAATTTAACGCGGCCGTCCAATTTTTCTGCTACAGCTTCTACTTCTGGACGCATAACTGTGCAAGGTTCGCACCAGCCAGCCCAAAAATCTACAATAACGAGCTCTTTAGAACCTAATACTAATTCATCAAATTGTTCTACGCTTGTAATAGCAGTAATAGCCATCGAAAGGCCTCCTTTATGTGTTACATATTATAAACTATATAAGAAGCAAGCAATCATTAAGCCGAGTTCTGTTCCGCTTGC
>JAIITD010000222.1 GCA_022737715.1 Veillonella sp. | reverse complement strand
TCTGATGCTGTTACAAAATGGTTGAAAGAAGATACTAAAGACATCCTAGGCTCTGTTATGTATGTAAATACAGATCCAGCTAAAGTTGCTGAAAAAATCTTGGCAGATATCGATGAAAAACGTGCTGCTTTAGGTTGGGCAGAAGTAAAATAATATAATATAAACAAAAGACCCTCTCCATAATCCTCCACCGCCCAGATCTGTTCCTTCGGAACAGGGGCAAAGTCGGATTCTGAAGAGGGTCTTTTTTGTATAGGGAGAAAAGACAGAGCAAAGTCGGACGTACTGAGAGGGTTATTTCATTAGAGGTAAACTCTAAATTAGTAAATCTAAATGATGAGTTTTATTTTCTACGTTTTAGCCTAATTAATAAATATGTGTGAAAGTAGAAAAAAGAGATAGCAGACAATTTGTCCGCTATCTCTTTTAATCAAAAGTTCATCAACTTAATCTATTACGTCATTTATAACTCTGTTATACTAATAACAGGAGTCATTGACGTGAGTTAGGTTCATCACCGAAAGGTGGTGATATTATGAGTAAATTCGAGAAGGTTTATATAATTCTTTTTGTAATTTCCATAATTGTATCTATCTTAAGTTTACTTAAATAAACTTAAGAAACGCCTAACGTAATAAGTACTGGTAATACTTACACGTTAGGCGCATCTTATTTCCCAAATTTTTAGATGAGCCTAACGCTTGCACACGTCAATGACTCTCTTTATGTTTATAGTATACCTCAATAACAACATAAAAACAACATAGGTATATAGTAACTTATAGTATAATAGTTTCTCCATCCTCAGGGACTGCTACATGGCTTTCGATATTGGTGCCTTTGATAAATTTGTGCACATCCTTACGGCTTGTTGCTGTATGATTAACTGTATCCATATGAACAGCGATGATTTTAGCTTCTGGTTTGCGTACTACCATGCGGCCAATATCTTTTGTCCCCATAATAATACTATCTTCAAAGCCCAAAACTTGAGCATATCCTGTATTCATAATAATAACATTAGGGTCGAAGCGAAGGAGAGCCTTCTCTACATCGCTTGTCCATACTGTATCGCCTACAAGGTACACAGTTGGTTCGCCTTCTGCTTCAAAAATAACGCCCATTGCATCGCCTGCTAATGGTGCAAGAACTGGATTTGCATACATTTCTACAGTGCCGTGTGAGCCACCTGTTTTTCTTAATGTGATACCATTAAACTCAAGACTTTCAAAAATGATGCGTACATCATTAAAGCCTTGGGAGATAATAAGTTCTTTGTCCGCTGTATTTTGCACAAAAATAGGAAGTGACTTTGGAATAGATTTAATTGCCGTGTCATCCCAATGATCGAGATGTGTGTGTGTAACTACTACTGCAGTTACATTGCTTAATAGATTGTCCATTGATACAGGTAAATCAACTATAGGCATTCTTTGTTGATAGTTAAATGTTCCTTCAAAGCCAGGATAAGTATCTTTTGG
>JAIITD010000030.1 GCA_022737715.1 Veillonella sp. | reverse complement strand
TTCTCGAAATTTCGAGAAGCCTTTTTGTATATGACATTAAAGATAAATCCGTGGATTAGAGTAACATAATTTACTATCTATATTTATTACATTGAATTCCTCTTGATCTAAATTCCTTCATGAGTAAATCTATTGATTTATCAATGATTTCTTCATTGGTTATATATACCATCTTTTTGTAATAGACAGTACCATCGAATTCTATCCAGCGACTTGTTTTACCATTTATTTTGCAAATTTTCATTCTGCCTGCCCAGCTTCCCATGCTGCGAAATTTTTTGCCTTTAGAGAAACGCACTTCCCGAATGTCTTTTAATTTATATGTTCTTCTTACCAATCCAATGCCTATAGAGACTTGATCATCTGTAAAATGAAGAAGTTTATAACGTTCTTCAGGGGGCATGGATTTAATGATAGAAAGGTTATAAGTTGCAAATGCCACAGCAATAGCGACTAATACAAACATTAGGATTATCATATATTTTCCCATAGTTTTCAGTCCTCCTTTTCTTTATTATAATAAATATAAGTGGTGTACGAAATAAATTTTATCGTTAACATTGAATCGATATTTGTATGTATTAATAGGAGAGCAATGGTGGACATACATGAACGTGCTACTAAATGGAGTAAAGGTATATCTGAAATGGATGTATTATCATTGGCTGAGAAGGAAATCGTTTGTAATAAGGTTGCCAAACAATTATTTGTTATCTGTGTTACCATAGCTACTTTAATACTGATTGCTATTATAGCTAGTATGTTTGAATGTCCATGGCTACTAGATTATGTGACAAATACGGCGGATACAACAAATCAAAATCTAAGTACTGCTCATTCCCAAGCAGGTCGGGCAGGTGGTACGATGGCTAGTTTGCCCCGTATGTTGCCAGTATTAGCGGCTATGTTGATACCTACAATAGCGGTGTTCTACATTATTAAAAAGCCTTTGCTCAAAAGAGAAACTAAAAAATTAGTAGAAAAGAAATTAGCGGCTGCTTCTAGTACTGATGATGTACTGACATCAGTGTATTGGGAGTTTTCTAATCAAGAATATATGAGTAATGATGCTTTCACCTTGGATATCATCAATTATATAGAGGATAATAAAGCAAATTGGAATCCTAATGGCATAGCTATTAATAGTCGTAAGGTATGCATCGTTTATGAAGCTTTTATTACGGGGGTTGAGCAGCTTCGAAGCAATGAAACGGTTCTAGATATGAGTAATTTAGACGAAGAATGTCGTATCGATGGAGTGTTTCAAACAGACATTAAAGCGTATCTAACTGCAGATAATGGGAAATACTTTACCAATGTAGAGTTATTAAGGAAGATTCACAATCAACTTGCCTATAAAGATCTAGGAAATAATGAATTTTTAGAGGGCTTAGAATATATTGAAACGGATGGCGGAACTTCAGTATATCGACTTATGACAGGTTCATAAAATGTATTCTATAGTTTGTACTTCATGAATGAAATTTCATATCAGTTATATATTTGATATGGTATAATGTTACCAAATTATTCATGTTGTTCATGTTAGTTTGGTTTACATTATAGTATTACAGAAATGGAGAGAGAATTATATGAGTTCATTAATATTTCTGCTGATATTAGCATTGGTGATTTTCTTTATTAAGCAATATAATACATTGCAAAAATTAACTGTAGAGATTAAAGAAGCTCGCGCTAATATTATCGTAGCCTATGAGAAAAAGGTAGCTATTATCAATCAATATTCTGGTTTAGTTGATGAATATGGTGACTATGAGAAATCTATTCAATTAAAGGTGTCTGATAATTTCTTGGAAATGGCACGTGCAACGGCTAAGGCGGTACAAAATATTACGGCATTAGCTAATCAATTTCCAGAATTGAAAGCAGATTCTCAATATGGTAAATTCTTGGAAGCGATTAGTGCGAACGAAACATTCATTTCTAATAAACGTGAAATTTATAATTTCCAAGTTAAAGAATACAACAGTGCTATTGCGCAAATTCCAATGGTATTCGTAGCAGCTATGTTGGGCTTTAAACAAGCGCCATTCTTTGATCCTAAGAACGAAGAAGCTCTTGCAGCATTCAGTGGTGCAGACCCTGAGGCTATCAAAAACTTAGCCAAAGAAGGGACTGATAAACTTAGAGAGACATTCGATAAGAAACCTGCTGAATTTAAACCTCATGATAAACCTGAACAATCTGAACAACCAACTAGTGTAGAAGAATTAGAACAACAAGTTTTAAAACAAAATGAGCTTGGTAAATCTGTAGATACAGAAGAAACTAAGGAAGACGATAAAAAATAATTTATCTAACTATAAGGGGCTATACCTTATGCAAATATATTGCATGTGGGTATAGCCCCTTTTAATGATTATTGGAAAATAATGAAATATATTGTTTTCTAATCATTGAAATAGTACAATGTGATTAGATTAGATTAGATTAGATTAGATTAGATTAGATTAGAAAGGAGGTTTATATGTATAAAGAATCGGAAATAATAGAGTTGAAAAGAGAATATACAGAGGATATTCGAAAAGAAATCATCGCCTTTGCCAATACTTATATAAACAGTTATGAAAGTGCCAGATCCTTACAACAAAAGTTAACATTTAAACGGTTGAAACGTGAATTTGATTGTAAATCAATAGCTTTTAATGAGCCTCAAAAAAGAACTTTAGGAATTACTGAATTTGATGATATTTATACAAATTTGGGATTATTATTGTCTGATCAATGCCCTCATGAATTGAAAATTGCAGTATTTCAAGGAACAGATGGATATATTTTCAGAGATAGGCGTGAAATTAAAGGAGCCTTATTAGATCAATTATATGAGGCCTATGAGTATATAGATAATCGAAATGCTGTTAAAGCCACAATTGAAGGTCTCCATAGAAAGGATAAACGAGATTATCCTCAGATTGCTATTCGTGAAGCATTATTAAATATGTTAGTTCATAGAGATTATTCATATATGGCTAGTCCAACCATAGGCATATATGATAATCGTATTGAGTTTACATCGCTTGGCGGTTTGCCACCTAGAACCAGTTTAGACGATATTTTACTAGATGGATTTTCATTGTGCCGGAATCCCAAATTAGCTAATGTATTTTATCGTTTAGAATTAATTGAAGCCTATGGGACAGGCTTACAAAAAATTATGGATGCCTATAAAAATAAAACGGTTAAACCTCAAATTATTGTGACTACTAATGCATTTAAATTAATATTACCAAATTGCAATGTTGAGGAGCCGTTATCTGAACATAATGTACCTAAAATTAGCTATAAACAAGAAGAGCAAATTATTAATTTAGTTCGTGATTGTGGCAGCATTAAGCGGAGTGATGTTGATATAGAATTACAAGTAGCACAGGCTACGAGTGGTAGAGTGTTGCGGCGATTAGTAGAAAAAGGGCGTCTCAAACAGATTGGTAAGGGCCGTTCTATACGATATGTTTTATCCGATACCATGTAACTGTATAGGTCATAATATTAAATACTCTGGATAAAATATGTAAATGTGACTATAGTAACACAAAAATTATTGAGAATAATATACAATAAAAATGTAGTATCCATATACAAAATCTGAACTGCCCATTTGGAACAATGGGTTTATATGGATATGGTGTTAACTATATTTACATTACATATATTATCGTATTAGAGGATATAACATGAATAATACAATACAAGAAGTATCCGTTGATCTCCATGATTGGCGTGATGAACAAGAGGCTTGGAATAATCGGTCTAAATTTTTCGTAGAACTACATAATCGAGCAGATCGCAAGGCGCAGGTAACAGATTTTCTCGCATTTTTAAAGGATGAACATCTATTGCCTGCAGCTGGTGGCAGTGCTCTCGATATTGGTTGTGGTGTCGGCGATTACGCACTTGGATTAGCTAGAGAAGGCTATAAAACTACGGGCATTGATTTATCTGATGGTATGATTCACGGCGCTAAACAACTGGCAGATACAGAAGGCCTTGATGTAAGCCTATATATTGCACCATGGTCTGAAGAAACTAGGCAGAAATTAGGATGGAATAAAACGTTTGATTTGGCATATAGTATTTTTTGTCCTATCATGTTTGATATAGAAAATATACGTGCCATGCATAATGCAAGCCATGATACATGTCTATGGATTGCGTTTAGTGAACGTATGGATGAAACGGTAGATATGTTGTCAGAACATTTCTTCGGACGAGATTCATTTCCGTGGGCTGGTAAGATGAAAGCATATTTAGATGCCATTCATGAGATAGGTCATAATGTGAAAGTTACGTATAAAACTGTACCCGAAACAGAGGTTATGAGCCTTGATAAAGCGGTAGATTATTTCACGATGCGTCTCCACAATAATGAGTGGGGCACCATGGAAGATATGAAGCGAGAAATTAGACAACTCATTGAACCGCGTGCTATTGATGGTAAAATTCATAATAAGACAGTGGATACGGTTGCATGGGTATCTTGGTCGGTTAAATAGGAGGCATTATGACAGTAGAAGAAAAGCGTCAATTAGAACTCAAAACGATGCGTCAAATCATTGGCATCTATTGTCATGATAAACATCATACGCCAAAGGGCCAACTATGCGAAGATTGTGAAGAGGTATGGCAGTATGCACAGCATCGCATCGATGTATGCCCACATATGGAGCATAAGACGTTTTGTAGCGTATGTAAAACACATTGTTATGCGCCGACGTACCGAGGAAAAATCCGTGAAATCATGCGCTACGGTGGCCCGCGGATGTTACTACACTCTCCAATTCAGGTTGTTCGTCATATGTATTTAGAGTGGAAGGATAGAAAAAGGAGCCATATATCTCATGAAAACTGATATGATTGTAAGAACGGGAATATTTGTAGCGTTGACGGTTTTACTATCTTATATATTTGCTATTCACACTACCTTTATACATATCACTTTTGGATTTCTATCAACCGCTATATTTGCCATTCTTTATGGGCCGATGGCAGCTGGTATAATGGCTGCTATTGCCTGCTTTATAGGCATGGCTCTATTTGGACAAGGCGTATTCTTTCCCGGCTTTATCGTATCTGAATTTCTTGTAGGCTATGTGTATGGACATTTTTTACATGGTCGTAATGTTACATTTAAACGATTACTTTTACCAGAAGCGATTGTGACAGTATGCATACATTTGCTATTGAATACACTGTGGCTGACAATATTTTATAATAAAGCTGTATCCGCTATATTTGTTGGACGTCTTATTAAAAATATTATTTGTTTCCCCTTAGAGATTGCATTGATTTTAATTGTGTATAAGGCAATCAGTAAATTTATAGTACCCAAAAAGCTATAACCCTATAACCTTTTATTATACTAAAATGCACCCCTAACATTAGATGGTATGTTAGAGGTGCATTTTTATTGGTTATATAGTTTTATGCAAGCGCTTTATCGAATACAGCCTTGATGTATGCCTTAGTTTGGTCATAGCTTTCACCAGGTTGTGCTTCGTATTGTTTATCAGTACCGAACCAAAGGTTAGGGTAGTATTCATATGGATGCGTTTTGAATAATTCGTGAGCATCTTGATCCTCAACCCAGTCGATTTTGATATTTTTATATGCAGGATTTTCTGCTTGCAATTCTTCGATTGCACGGAATGCGTTATGGCAATAAGGGCAACCGTTTAAGTGGAAACCTAGAATTTCTTTCATAGTATTCAGTCCTTTCAGAAAATACGACTAAATTTAGTGATTTATTGAGTTATTTCATACTCACATCAACTAAGATGTGATATATTAAAAAGTATATCATAAATAATAACAATATTCAATTTTTTAGATATAATCTACTAGCATTTGTAGGTTGATATATAGGAGGATGGCTATGATTTCAGGTGCCGCATACGTGGTGAAAGCATTGCAAGAGGAGAATGTTGATATTTTATTCAACTATCCTGGCGCAGCAACCATCGATATAATGGATGAATTATATAAACAAGATCAGGTGAAAGTAATCTTACCTCGCCATGAGCAAGCATTAGCACATGCTGCTGATGGTTATGCACGCAGCACTGGCAAGGTTGGCGTTTGCATGGTTACGTCTGGTCCAGGTGCGACAAATCTTGTTACTGGTATTGCTACAGCCTACTCAGATAGTGTACCTATGGTGTGTATTACCGGCCAAGTAGATTTAGCATTGATGGGCAATGACGCATTCCAAGAAGTAGATACGGTCGGCATTGTTCGTAATGTAAGTAAGTATGCTGTTACGGTTCGTGACCGTAAAGATCTAGGTCGTATTTTGAAAGAAGCCTTTTACATTGCTCGTACAGGCCGCCCGGGTCCTGTTGTCGTAGATATTCCTAAGAATATCCAAAAAGCGATGGGGTCTGATGTATATCCTGATGAAGTTAACATTCGTGGTTATAAGCCAAACACGACAGTTCACATTGGTCAGGTAAAAAAAGCTTGCTCTGTTATTGCTAAGGCTAAACGTCCTTTATTCTTATTAGGTGGCGGTATTAGCATCAGTGGTGCTAATGAATTGATGACACAGCTGGTAGATAAAACGGGAATTCCTGTAGTCACTACCTTGATGGGGAAAGGGGCTATTAGTTCATGTCATCCATTGTACTTAGGCAATGTAGGCATTCACGGTGGCTATGCACCGAATGTGGCCATTACCGATTGTGATGTTATGATCTCCATTGGTACGCGCTTTAATGACCGCATTACTGGCAAATTGAGTACATTTGCACAAAACTGCAAAATTGTACATATTGACGTAGATGCTGCTTCTATCTCTAAAAATATTAAGGTAGATATTCCAATCGTGGCGGATGCAAAACTAGCGATTGAAGCTTTGTTAGAATATATTGAACCTCATGATTTAGGTGATTGGCCAACTCAATTGCAACAACTAAAAGAAGAACGCCCTGTTACACAAGCTGGTGAGGTTGGCCTTACGCCACAAAATATTATCGACTACATTAATAATCATTACGACCGCCCCGTGGTGGCAACCGATGTAGGTCAAAACCAATTGTGGACTACGCAATTTCTAGAAATTGAAGGTAATCACCAATTGTTGACATCCGGCGGTTTAGGCACGATGGGCTATGGTTTCCCTGCTGCTATTGGTGCTAAATTTGGTAATCCTACAAAACATGTATTTGCCATCTGTGGTGATGGGGGCGTGCAAATGAATATCCAAGAATTTGCAACAGCTATGCATTACCATTTGCCTGTCACCTTGGTTGTTATCAATAATGGCTATCTTGGCAATGTACGTCAGTGGCAACAATTATTCTACGATAAACGCTATGCATGTACGAATTTGTTAATGGATGAAAGCGCTATTGTCACTCGTGATATGATCGATAACGATGAATTTGAATACGTACCAGACTTTGTGAAATTAGCAGAAGCCTATGGTGCTCAAGGTATACGTGTAACAAAGGTTGAAGAATTAGATGCAGCCTTTAAAAAAGCTGATGCTTTCAAAAAAGGTCCAACACTTATTGAATGTATCGTTCCAACAGAGTTAAATGTATTGCCTATGGTACCAGCCGGTAAATCATTGAGTGACATGTTATTAAAGGATAAAAAATAGGAGGGGCTATGGAATTACATTTAGAAAAACGCTGCATTTCAGCATATGTAGAAAACCAAATCGGCGTATTGGCCAAGATTTCAGGCCTCTTCGCTGGTAAAAACTATAACCTTGATACATTGACAGTAGGTGAAACAGAAGACCCTACCATGTCACGTATGACTATCGAGCTCACATGCGATGATTTGACATACGAACAAATCATCAAACAACTTAACCGCAGTGTGGAAGTCATTAAGGTTATCGACTTTACAGATATGCCTATTACAAAAAAAGAATTATTATTCATCAAGGTCAATAGCTGTAAAGAAGCGGACAAACAAGAAATATTCCGTATTGCAGAAACCTTTGACCTTAAGGTCATCGACTACAATCGAAAATCCGTACTTGTGCAATGCGTAAAAACAGTGTCTAAGAACAATGATATGATTGCCTTGTTTAAGGACATGTTCGTTAATCGCATCGAAGTTGTCCGTGGTGGTAGTGTCGCAATCGAAGCATTGGCGACTCCGGATAGATAATTTTAGTAGATGTAAAAAGAGAGTACATACTGGCACAGCGACTTTAGTAGGTCAAGGCCCTAGGCCGAAGACCGTTAAGCTAGCTGGAGCGAGCAAGTATGTACTCTCTTTTGGCAACGTAGAAAATAATGTATAGGAGGAACTATGAGTTTATTAGAAGATATTTTGGCACATAATCGTGAGTATGTAGAGGACCAAAATACGGGTTATGTAGAAACGGATACAAAATGTAGCAAGATGCCGAGTCGTCAGATGGCTATTGTAACATGTATGGATACGCGTCTCGTGAATTTCTTAGAGGATTCCATGGATATTGGTCGTGGTGAGGCTAAGATTGTTAAGACAGCAGGTAATTGTATTACAGGGCCTTTTGATGGTGTTGTTCGTAGTTTGTTAGTTTGCATTTATGAGCTCGGGGTTAATGAAATCTTTATTATCGGTCATCATGAATGCGGTATGGCTAAAACAACAGCTAAAAACTTAACAGAAAAAATGTTAGCTCGTGGTATTGCACCTGAGGCTATTCATATGGTGAAAAAGGAAATGGAACACTGGGCAGATGGTTTTACACATCCTGCTGAAAATGTAGAGGAAACAGTGGACGAATTGCGTATGAATCCTTTGATTCCAAAAGATGTGCCTATTCACGGTCTTATTTTCCATCCTAGAACAGGTGAAATCGAAGTTATTGTTAATGGCTATACACAAATGAAACAATATTACGAAAAATAGTAGGTATATCTTTTAATAGAGGTATTATGAATTGAGTGATATAGATAGATTAGATACTTTTGAGGTCGCGTGTAAACATTTTCTTGTAGATTTTTCAAATTTTAAAAACCTCATTTCCACCCAAGTTCGATCGTTAGACGGTCTAGAATGGTCATTTGATAAAGGTTCCACTAAGGTTTGTCGTGCTGACGAAAAAGGCTTAAAAAAACGCTGCAAAGTTGGTGTGAAATATAGATTACAGGTTGGGTTATCTCAAGCTGATGCAGAAACTATTTGGATGGAATTTAGTCGATTTTGGGGTGCCACTACTTTAAATCAGCTTGAAAGAGTATACAGCAATGAAGAATTAGGGCGCTATCAATTTATAGCTAATAATACTTTAGGTGATGAGATTACCTGTTATATCTATTTACCTAATGAATGGAACATACCGCAATTAAATATGTTAGGATGTATTTCTGCTAGATATAGAAATGTGGATATTTAAGAAGTATAGAAAATCTTATTTGACTTAGAGTTAACTTTAAGTTTTATAATGTGTTCATATTAAATGTTAGTAAAATAGTTTAGTTAATAAAGGAATTATATGAACAAAAAACGATTATTTACTTCTATTTTAGCTATTGTATCTGTGGTAGCTATTTCTGTAGGTGGATATACATATCGAGAGGCTATTCACAGTCGTATAGCTAGAACGGCGGCTGTAGTAACTGGTCAAGAAATTAAGCCTCTCCTTGACTCTGAAAGTCGTTATATTCGACAAATCGTAGCAAAGGATAATAGCACGAGCCGTACCATTATGTGGCAATCAGATAGCAGCGAAGCTGATGCGGTTATTGAGTATCGCCTAGTTGGTAGTGATGATATTAAGAAATTATCGGCTACGGATACAGCTTTCACAGATGATGGTAGTACGACGTATATTCATGAGGCTACAATTACTGGCTTAGAACCAAATACGAAATATGAATATCGCGTTGGTTATAGCACAGATCGTCGTAGTGATTGGTATCCCTTAGAAACGGCAGGTGCTGGTGAGTATGAGGTTCTCATCTATCCAGATTCTCAGTCTGGCGATTATTCTGGGTGGGAACAAATTGTAAAGAATTCTGCTAAGCGGAATCCTGATGCAGCTTTGTATATCAGTATGGGTGACCTCGTAGATAATGGTGAACAGGCCTATCAATGGCGGACGTGGCTCGATTCTATTAAGCCTTTGAGTGCACGTATTCCTTTGGCCCCTACATTGGGCAATCACGAGATGTATACGTTAGATTGGAAGATGCGTGACCCTCGTGCGTATTTGAACTATTTTGATGTACCTAGCAATGGTAATACCACATTTGACCGTAGGTATTATTCGTATGATTACGGCGATGTTCATTATGTTGTGTTAGATACGCAGTTATATGAAAGTAATCACGAGGATAATCACGATACACATCATCCCGATTTATACGATGTGCAGGTGCAGTGGTTACGCCAAGATTTAGCGACGAATACGAAGAAATGGATAGTTGTCCTCATGCATCGAGATCCATTTCAGTATGCCTTTGATCGACCTGGTGCTAGTCGGGCAGCGGGCTTTGATGAAGAAGGGGTATTATTTATGCCTATCTTCGATGAGTTTCATGTTGATTTAGTCTTATCCGCTCATCTACATTCTTATCGTAATCGGGGACATGTGAGGAATTTTGACCGCGATGCATCGGGGCCATTATATATTCTGACCGGTATAGCAGGGGATGCGCGGCGTCCTAAGTGGGAACAACACCCCCTCGATGTATATGTAATACCTGATCGAGAAGCAAGTAATTATATGACTATGACGGTTACACCAAATCAATTAGTTGTAAAAGCCTTCTTAGCTGATGGCACACAGATAGACGAGTCCGTCATTGAAAAATAAATGGAGCTGTAGTAGTATGCGTATGCTATTATAGCTCTTTTTTCGTAAAACTTAGAAATTCATATAATTTATAGCTTATAGTTCTATGATTAAAATTAATGCATAGCATAACAAATAAAAATACAAAATATATGTATAAAACTTGAATAATATAAGCGATAGTATTATAATACGTACATAGGTTATAAAAATACACATATAATGTATAAAATATACACACAGTGTATAAAGGAGATAACGTCATGAATACATTACAAGATTTAATAAAAAAATATGCAGCACAATATAAAGAACAAGTTATAGCATGGCGTCGACATATTCATAGTCATCCAGAATTATCTGGTCAAGAAAAAGAAACATCTTTATTCATCCAAAAGATTCTAGATGAATTACATATTCCATATGTAAATGATGTTTCCGATTATGCAGTTATCGGTGAAATACAGGGCGCTCACACAGGCCCTGTTATTGCGTTACGGGCAGATATTGATGCATTGCCAATTCATGAAGAAACAGGACTACCATTTGCATCACAAAACGAAGGTGTTATGCATGCTTGTGGCCATGATGGTCATATATCCATTTTGCTTGGCACAGCGGCCGTATTGCAATCCATAAAAGATCAATTGCATGGTACCGTTAAACTCGTATTCCAACCTTCCGAAGAAGAGGCTTTATTCCCTGGTGCACAAGGCATTGTGGACAGCGGCATTCTCGACGATGTAGATGAAATCTTTGGTCTTCACGTATGGCCTCAATTGCCAGTGGGCAAGGTTGGTCTCAAGAAAGGTCATCTCATGGCTGCATCAGACCATTTCCTCGTTCACATCCATGGTAAATCCACACATGGTGCAGAGCCTCACAATGGTATTGATGCCATCATGGCGGCTGCGAACTGGATTGTTAATGTAGAATCCATGGTGGCTCGTGAGACGAACCCAATGGAAAATCTTGTGTGCACCATCGGTGTTATCAATGGTGGTGATCGCTATAATGTGGGTTGCGGCGATGTATACCTCGAAGGTACATGCCGTACGTATGAACCTGAGAAACGTGATTATATTGAACGTCGTTTAGGTGAAAGCTTACAAGCTTTGGACTTGATGTTTAAAACAAAGAGTACCTTAGATTATAAACGTGGACATGGGGCGACAACGAATGACCCAGATGCCATCGACTACGCTACATCGATTGTAGAAAAATACCTTGGTAAAGACGCTGTAGTACATCCAGAACATCCGTCCATGGCGGCAGAAGATTTTTCCGCGTACCTATCTAAAATCAAAGGTGCCTTCCTTTGGTTAGGAACTGGTTTTGAAGGTAACCCAGCACTTCATAATGCAGGCTTTACCATTGATGAAAAGATTTTAGAATCCGGTATTACTATGATGGCGGCACTGGCAGCTGAATATTTACAACCAAAACAACAATAGCTTTCACAATATCAGAAACTAATATATACCGTATAGATTGAAGGAGTTATCATGAAAAGTTTACATAATAAATCATTTAAGACAATGTTAGATTATACGCCAGAAGAGATTAAATATTATCTAGACCTCGCGGCTAAATTAAAGGCCGATAAAAAAGCGGGCACAGAAATCAAAACGATGGAAGGCAAAAATTTCGTTCTCATTTTTGAAAAGGATTCTACGAGAACACGGTGTGCCTTTGAAGTGGGGGCAGCAGATCAAGGTGCGCATACGACATACATTGGACCTACAGGTTCTCAAATGAACAAAAAAGAATCCTTAAAAGATACAGCGCGCGTATTAGGCTCCATGTATGACGCTATTGAATTCCGTGGCTTTGACCAAGAAGATGTGGACACATTGGAACAATATTCTGGCGTACCTGTATGGAATGGCTTAACAGATATGGACCATCCTACACAAACATTGGCTAATTTCCTTACATTGCAAGAAAATATCGATAAACCATTGAACGAAATTTCCTATGCTTATGTAGGTCATGGTCAATCCAATATGTGTAATGCTTTGATGAGCGGGGCTGTAAAAATGGGGATGGATTTCCGCCTCATCGGTCCTAAACAATTCTGGCCAGCTGGTCCATTCTACGAAGAATGCTTGAAGGTAGCGAAGGAAACAGGCGCTACGATTACATGTACAGATAATGTGGCTGAAGGCGTGAAAGGTCTTGATGTAATTTATACTGGCGTATGGGTAACAATGGGTGATACCTACGATATGTGGGAAGAACGGATCAACCTCTTTAAACCATTCCAAATCAATGCGGACATGATGGCCTTAACGGGCAATCCAAATACAAAATTCTGTCACTGCTTACCAGCGTTCCACAATACAGAAACACAAGTTGGTAAAGATATCTTTGAACGGTTCGGCATGAATGGTATCGAGGTAACAGAGGACGTATTTGAAGGTCCAAACTCCTTGGCATTCCAAGAAGCAGAAAACCGTTTACATACCATCAAGGCGGTTATGGTTGCTACATTTGGCGACTATCCAATGAAATAATAGTTAGTACACAGATGGCGGGAGAGGTCATCTACTACGTATAGTAAAGAAGGTTATAGAATGAATCCATATAAGGTATTTATCGTAGGTCACGAAGGAACGACGGGCCTTAGAATTCACGAACGGCTGTCCGGTCGGAAGGATATTACATTATTATCTATTTCCGATGAGGACCGTAAAAATATAGATGTCATTGCGAACATTGCCAAGGATGCGGATATCGTGTTCTTGTGCTTGCCTGATGCGGCCTCCAAAGAAGTGGTGGCTGCTATAGGTGACTATCCTTGCAAGATTATCGACACATCCACGGCCTTTAGAACGGCTGATGATTGGGCCTATGGTTTTCCTGAGCTTGGTGAAAGTTACAAAAACGATATTAAAACAAAACAACATATTGCGAACCCTGGCTGTCATGCAAGCGGCATGATTGCTTGCATTGCTCCTCTTGTGAAAGTCGGTATTGCCCCAGCAGATTATCCTTTCACCATTACATCCTTAACAGGCTATAGCGGTGGCGGTAAGAAGATGATTGGTCAATACGAATCGGAGCCAAAGGATTATTTCCTCTACGCACCACGTCAATATGGCCTTAGTCAACAACATAAACATTTGCCAGAAGTAACCCATGTATGTGGCCTTACAGAAGCGCCTATATTTATGCCCATCGTAGACGATTATTACAGCGGCATGGAGGTCAGTGTTGGCCTACATACGCGTCTACTAGCAAAACCGGTTACCGTAGAGGATGTGCACACTGCACTCGTAGATTTCTACAAGGACAGCGCCATCGTCAAGGTAGCACCACTTAACTTAGAAGAAGACAATAAACAATTGCTCAATGCTAACAAACTAAGCAATACGGATGGCATGGTCATCTCTGTAACAGGTAATAATGACCGTATGGTCGTTCACGCTATTTTTGATAATTTAGGAAAGGGCGCTTCTGGTGCAGCCGTACAATGTATGAACATCGCACTTGGATTGCCAGAAGAAACGGGGCTTTCACTATGAACACTGTAACAAATGCAATGCGGGCGCACATCTTAACGGCGGCCGTTCCATATATCAAACAATATACAGATAAATACGTAGTCGTAAAATACGGCGGCAATGCCATGACGGATCCGGAACTTAAAAAATCCGTTATGAACGATTTGCTCCTATTGCAACTCGTAGGGGTGAAAGTAGTCCTCGTTCACGGTGGCGGTCCAGATATTAATAGCACATTGGAAGCTATGAATATTGAATCAAAATTCAGCAATGGGTTGCGTGTTACTGACAAAGAAACTATGAATGTAGTACAAATGGTGCTTGCCGGCAAGGTTAATAAAGGCCTCGTAGCAGACCTTATCGGCTTTGGTGGCCGTGCTATCGGACTTTGTGGCGTAGACGGTGAACTCATCCAAGTACACAAGAAAAATGAAGAACTTGGCTATGTGGGCGAAGTAGATAAAATCGATCCAAAGGTTATCGACGATGTCATTAGCAAGGGATACATTCCTGTTATCTCCTCCGTTGGATGTGACGCAGAAGGCAATGTATATAATGTTAATGCCGATACGGCGGCCGCTAAAATTGCAGGTGCCCTCAACGCGGAAACCATGGTGGCCATGACGAATATTGATGGGGTACTACGGGATGTAAATGATCCTAATTCCCTTATTTCAAAGATTACCCTTGCGGAAGCTGAAGAGTTGAAAAAAGAAGGTGTCATCGCTGGTGGCATGATACCAAAGGTAGACTGTTGCTTAGAGGCTATCAATGCAGGGGCGCAAAAGGTTTTCATAATCAACGGTGAAATTCCACATGCCATCCTCATCGAATTATTAACCGATGAAGGTCTTGACACAATGTTTGTAAAGTAATATAGTAGATATAACGATGGTAACATCATTTGCCATCGTTACATTGCGTATAGATAGACGGCGGCTAGGCCGTACGTTTGGAGGATATGATGAGTAAGACACAAGATTTTGAACAACAAGATAAAGA
>JAIITD010000029.1 GCA_022737715.1 Veillonella sp. | reverse complement strand
ATGCCATGATGGTTCCATCGTAAAGAGCGGTAACATCATCGTTCGTCAACGTGGTACTCACTTCCACCCTGGTACTAACGTAGGTATCGGTAAAGATGACACTTTATTCGCACTTGTGCCTGGTAAAGTAGCATTTGAACGTGCTGGTCGTTATAACCGTAAAGTTAGCGTATACCCTGTAGAAGCTTAATTTTACAACTATTAATCCCTAGTGGTTTACCCACTAGGGATTTTTTGTATATAATAGAAATACATATTGTGAATTATTATTATTATCTATTGTGTTTAAGCTGAGGTGCATCTATGTCTCTTCTCGAGTTGTCAAATGTGTCCTATGCCGTTAAGGATAAGATCATCATTGATGATGTATCGCTTTCTATTGACTCTGGCGATTATGTATCTATTGTTGGTCCTTCTGGTAGCGGTAAAAGTACATTGTTAAAATTATGTAGTGACTTGATTAGTCCTACATCGGGGTGTATTGCCTATGAAGGTCAAGATATTCGGACGATTACACCTGAAGTGTATCGTCAATCAGTGGGTTACTGCTTTCAAAGACCTTATTTATTTGCAAAGACGGTAAGACGCAATATATTATTTCCCTATGATATACGAAATATGAAGCCCGATATGGAACGTATAGAGCATTTATTCGCATTATTGCAAATGCCAATGGATTACTTTAATCGGCGTAATGAGGAATTGTCGGGTGGGGAGATGCAACGTATTTGTCTCATTCGGAGCTTAATTTTTGAGCCTAAGATTCTACTCCTTGATGAGGTTACCTCTGCGTTAGATGCTAAGAATACAATCGTTGTAGAAGGCCTTATTGAGGAACTTCATAAGAGTGGAGTAACGATTCTATCGATTACACACAATGAAGATCAAAGCTTGCGTCATGCCAATCGCCGTATAACTATCGTGGATGGTGCTATTCAACATGAGGAGGTATTACGATGAATCAATTTCATGCTATTTCTCTAACGTCCTTATGCCTTGCATCTGCGTTGGTCATCATCAGTATGGTTATGTCCTATCGGCAAGAATTAAAGCTGGAAAAGGATATTTTTATTAGTGCCTTAAGAGCTACTGTACAATTACTTATCATAGGATTTGTATTATCTTATATTTTTGGTACAGAAAATCCCGTTTTTACAGTTGTTCTATTGGGGTGTATGGCTTTTAATGCTGCATATAATGCAGGTAAGAGGGGGCCTGGAATACCTCATGCCATTTGGATATCTTGGATTTCTATTTCCATTGGTGCATGGATTACGTTATCAATCTTATTATTAACCGGTGTACTAGAGTTTACGGCTTATCAAATGATTCCTGTAGGCGGTATGGTTATAAGTGGTGCTATGGTTGCTATTGGTTTATGCTATCGTCAATTATTATCTAATTTTGATTTACGTCAACAGGAGGTAGAAATAAAACTCGCATTAGGTAGCACACCGAAACAAGCATCGAAGGCTATTATTCGAGATGTTATCAAAACAGGCTTACAACCAACTGTTGATGCAGCCAAAACCTTAGGGATTGTATCGTTACCGGGGATGATGACAGGGCTTATTTTGGCAGGGATGCCACCGGTAGAGGCGGTTAAGTATCAAATGATTGTTACCTTCATGTCTTTATCTACCATTTCTATTGCTTGCTTTATAGCCTGTCAATTAGCCTATAAAGGATTTTTTAATAATAGACATCAATTAAATGGCCCTGAAAAATAAAATTTTCTCAATAAAAATATAATGATAATAGAATATGAACGAATTATAAAAAGAGCAGATACTCAGATAGTATCTGCTCTTTTATTATGCGTTTTATATTTGTTTACAATGCAAAATATATATCACTTGCAAATATGATAATGATAATTGTTATTGAATAGAAAAATGATAGTTGCTATAATATACGATATATTTAATGTACTTGATGTATTTTATTTAGTGAGGAGTTTTTATGAGTAGTTCGAATGTAAGAACTAGGGAAGGGTATGCTCTGCGAAATACCTTTTTAGGTATTATAGCCCTGATCATTTTGATTGCTACATCCCTAGGATCGTTATTTATTGGGATCCGATACATTAGTGTTGACGATATTATTCAATCGTTTATAGCCTATGATCCTGCTAGCATTGGACAAATGATTATTCAAACTTTACGGTTACCGCGCATGTTAGCAGGAATTATCGTAGGTATTAGTTTTGCTGTATCTGGTGCTCTCATGCAAGGTGTTACGAATAACCCTATGGCAAGTCCTTCTATTTTGGGGATTAATGCAGGTGCAAGTTTTGGTTTGGCTGTAGGCATGATTTTATTCCCATTTCTCTCGTTAAATGGAAGTATTTTATTCTCCTTTTTAGGCGCCGCATTAGCAACATTATGCATTTTGACGCTAGCTAAGCGTGTAGGCGGTAAGGCGACGCCTGTGTATTTAGCTCTTGCCGGTACTGCTATAAGTGCTGTATTTGTAGCTGTTACCCATATGCTTGTCGTATATTTCCAAGTGGCACAAGAATTGAGCTTTTGGACTGCTGGCGGTATTAGTGGCATTCGTATGGAGCAAGTTGTTCTCGTGTTGCCGTGGACCATTATTGGTTTGTGCATTGCAATGTATGTATCTAAATCTGTTACACTACTTAGCTTTGGTGAAGATGTAGCGATTGGTCTTGGTAGCAATTTGAATCGCGTTCGTTTCTTATCGGGACTAACTGTACTGATTCTAAGTGGGTCCGCCGTTGCACTAGCTGGTCCTATCGGATTTGTAGGCCTAGTTATCCCACATATTACCCGTAAACTCGTGGGTATTGACTATCGTCTTGTCGTTCCTTTCTCGGCATTGTTTGGTGCTGTTCTCGTTATGATTGCGGATGTTATAGCTCGTATTATTAACCCGCCATTTGAAACACCGTTAGGAGCTATTACGGCTCTTGTAGGGGTTCCGTTCTTTATCTATTTAGCTAATCGCAAAGGAGGTAAATGATGACTATTAAACAACGATTCTTTGCCTATACTTTTGCAATGATCATCATATTATTAGCTGTCATGTATGCTAATCTTCATACTGGATTTAGCGATATGTCAAATGCCGATTTGATTCGTATTCTTTTTGGTGGTGGTAATGCAGTAGAACACATCACCGTTTTTGATTTCCGACTCGTTAGAACTGTATTGGCTGTATTTATTGGTATGGGACTGGCTATATCAGGGGCTATATTCCAAACCGTATCTCGCAATGAGTTAGCTAGTCCAAGCCTCCTTGGTGTCAATGCTGGGGCCGGTCTTGGTGTAGTATTATTAGTTTATTTTGCTGGTTCTACGACGGCATGGGGAATCTGGACCTTGCCTACTGTTGCTGTAGCAGGAGCTATATTAGCGGCCTTGCTCATCTATGCATTATCATGCCGCGGCGGAGAAGTTATTTCTCCATACCGATTGATTTTAACAGGTATCTCTATGAGCGCAGGTTTCCATGCACTACAAGTTTTACTTGTTACGCGATTAGATCCTAATAAGTTCTATCTTGTTAATACATGGACGATAGGTACCATTTCTGGTAATACATGGGAACATGTATGGATTTTAGCACCTGTTGTTGTCATATTATCACTCATCTTATACGCTCGGTATATGGATTTAAACCTATTGAGCTTGGCCGATGAAACCGCTATGGGATTAGGGGTACGCATTAATCTTTCGCGGTTTATATATTTGATTATTGCTGTTCTATTAGCAGGTTTTTGCGTTGCCATTGGTGGTAGTATCGGATTTGTTGGGCTTATTTCACCACATATAGCACGTCGTTTAATCGGTGCTAATCACGCTTATTTCTTGCCATTAACCGCATTGATAGGTGCTATTCTCGTCGTTGGTGCTGATTGGATAGGTCGTTCTATTATAGCGCCAGATGAAATCTTGTTGGGCATTATTATCGCTTTGGTTGGGGCCCCATATTTCTTGTATATTTTAGCGAAGACAAAGGCATAAAAGGAGACATTTCCATGAAATTAGAAGTAAAACATTTAACTACCGGCTACGGTGATACAAAAATTATTACTGATCTTAATCTTACAATTCCAGAAGGTAAGGTAACAGCCTTGATAGGTGCTAATGGGTGTGGAAAATCGACATTATTGAAAACCATTTGTCGAATTATTCCTGCCATGGATGGAGAAATATTACTAGATGGTAAGAAAATTACATCCTATGGTAGCCGAGAATTGGCGAAAAAAATAGCAATTTTACCTCAAAATCCAACGGCACCAGGTGAATTGACAGTACGTGAACTTGTTATGTATGGCCGTGCTCCACATCAAGGTAGCATCTTCGCAAGAACTACTAAAGAAGATCGAGAAATGGTCGATTGGGCACTTGAGGAAACGGGGTTGACAGAATTTGCTAATCGCAATATTTCTCAAATGTCTGGTGGTCAACGTCAACGTGCTTGGATTGCGATGGCCATTGCACAAAACGCGGATATTCTATTCCTTGATGAACCAACAAGCTTTTTAGACGTTGCTCATCAAATGGATGTATTGCATTTAGTAGAGCATCTAAATAAAACCTATAATAAAACTGTTGTTATGGTTATTCATGAACTCAATGAGGCAGCGCGATTTGCTGACTATCTCGTAGCTATGAAAGATGGTCAAATTCAATATGAAGGAACATCCTATGAGATATTCCATAATGAAATGCTTAGCAACGTATTCGGTGTGGATTCCACGATTATGAATGATCCTAAGACAAATCGACCTTTCTGCATTCCTTATTCCATCAAATCATATGGTAACTTAGGTCGTGAGGTGTAATATGCGGCGATTAGTATTGTCTACATTGCTTGGGGCCTGTGTTTTATTCGGTGTAGCTGGATGTGGACCTCAGCAAAATGGTATGACTCATGATGCGATTTATGCTGAATTAGATGATAAGGTGAAAGCTGCTTTGGAACGATCTAATGATCCTAAAGAGATTGATAAGGAATTCAAGAAGCGATTGGCAGCTACAAAGAAAGCTGTTGATAAAACCATTACTGTAGAAGGTGACACTATTACAGTAACCCATAAACTAGGGAAAACTGTAATGCCAAAAAATCCAAAGCGCATTGTAGTCATTCGTGCAGAGGATCCTATGGTGGCTCTTGATATTCCTTTTATAGCGGGGAGCTATAATGAAAAAAGCTATCTCTACAAGGAATTGAGTGAACGCAATATTCAAAATATTAGCATCAATGATGAAACTAAAACAATCAACTATGAACAGGTGCAAGCAATGCATCCAGATTTAATTATCATGCGTGATTCCTATGGTAAAGCGGCCTTTAATGCGCTTTCAAAAATAGCGCCAACAGTAGCCTTTAATGTTAATAAAGAGGAAACCGCTTTATTAGGTATTGCCACAGCATTAGGCATGCCAGAAAAAGGGGAGGCCCGATTAAAAGAATATTATACAAATGCTAAAAAGACACGTATCGCACTAGCGAAGCACATGGATGGTCAAACGATGGCGTTTTTACGTATCTTAAATAAGGAGTATCGTTTATATCCATACATGAAGAGTGATATGAATATATTTATGGCAGATTTGCTTAATATAAAACCGCCTGACATGGTATTAGAAACCGATTTAAATCCTACGAATAATGCCATATCCTTAGAACGGTTGCCTGATTTAGATGCAGGATATTTAATTGTAAGTTCTGGCTATGGTGCTACGAGTGCTAACAACCAAAGTATTGCAGACCAAAAACTAGATAATTTAGAAAAGGACGCCTTATGGCACACGTTGCCGGCGGTAAAAGAAAATCACGTATTGCGTGTAGATAGCACGCTATGGATGGCGCATGGTATTATTGCTAAGGAAAAAGCAATGCAAGACTTATACAATGCATGGGGAAAATGATTATTTGTTATAGTAAATTCCAATGCTTTTTAGTAGGAATAGTGGTATACTTAGTACAGTATCGGTGAAAGATTACTAAAATAGTGATGATATACTTTCACAGACCTAACTAGAGTGGCATGTCCACTGGAAAGATTTGAGGTAAGTACTATGTATGATGTAAAATCTCCTAAGGCGGAGGAATTTATTTCTCATCAAGAGATCCTTGATACTCTTGCCTATGCAGAGGAAAATAAAGAAAATCGTGAATTATTAGATCAAATTTTAGCGAAAGCGGCTACGTTTAAGGGGTTAAATCATAGAGAAGCGGCAGTTCTCTTAGAATGTCCGTTGCCTGAATACAAAGAAAAGCTATTTGCCCTAGCTAAAGAAATTAAAAAAGCTATTTATGGTGACCGCATTGTGTTATTTGCACCGCTATATTTATCTAATTATTGTATCAATGGCTGTGTATATTGCCCATATCACTCAAAGAACCGCGATATTAAACGGAAAAAATTGACCCAAGAACAAATTAAAGAGGAGGTTATTGCTCTAGAAGCAATGGGGCATAAGCGTATCGTTATCGAATCTGGCGAAGACCCTCTTAACAATCCTCTTGATTATATTTTGGAATCTATTAAGACCATTTACAGCATTAAAAATAAAAATGGTGAAATTCGTCGTGTCAATGTAAATATTGCGGCATGCTCCGTGGAAGATTATAAGAAATTGCATGATGTTGGTATTGGTACATATACATTGTTCCAAGAAACCTATAATAAGGAAAACTATGAAGCATTGCATCCAACAGGACCGAAGAGTGATTATGCGTACCATACAGAAGCAATGGACCGCGCTATGGAAGGTGGCATCGATGATGTAGGCATTGGCGTATTGTATGGTCTAGAACATTATAAATATGATTTTGTAGGTCTTTTGATGCACGCTGAACATTTGGAAGCTGTTCATGGTGTAGGCCCTCATACGATTTCTGTACCACGTATTTGCCCTGCTGATGACATCGATGTAGATGATTTCAGCAATGCTGTACCGGATGATATCTTTGAAAAAATCGTGGCTCTTATCCGCGTATCTACACCGTATACAGGCATGATTATGTCTACTCGTGAAAGCCAATCTATGCGTGAACGTGGTTTAGCATTAGGCATCTCCCAAATCAGCGGTGGCTCTCGTACTAGTGTAGGCGGCTACAAAGAAGAGGAAAAACCAGAAGATAACTCTGCACAATTCGATCGCAGCGATACGCGCACATTGGATGAAATTGTGGATTGGTTGTTGGGGCTTGGCTATGTACCTAGTTTCTGTACTGCATGTTATCGTGCAGGACGTACTGGAGACCGCTTTATGGCGCTTGCTAAATCGGGTCAAATTCATAACTGTTGCCAACCTAATGCATTGATGACGTTGAATGAATACATCATGGATTACGGCGATGAAAAGACTAAAAAGCATGGTGCCAAGGTTATTGAAGACCAATTGGAAAATATCAAGAATGATTTGGTAAAAGATAAGGCAAAGGCTTACATTGCTCAAATGGAAGATGGAAAACGAGATTTTCGTTTCTAATGTCTCACTAAAACTTCTGAATATTTCATGTGTAAAAAATGGCATATAGCTACATGAACAAGCACTGCTTATTATGAGAATGATAATAAGCAGTGCTATTTTGTTGAGAAAAACGAGTAAGTTATATATCAAAAATAATGATAAAAACCTTTATTTATAAGGGTGTTTGTTGTATAATGAAAGAAAATGATAATGATAATAGATTTATAAACAATTTTAATATTGATTATAAATTGTTATGTTATCAATCAACGTTGTTTTATTACATGTCACCGAGGTTTTGGATTATGAAGAAGAAACGTTGGCATATTATGCCAAGGGATATAGAAAAAGAAAATACATTGATCCGTGAACTCGGTGTGAACCCGATTGTAGCGAGATTGATGGTGAATCGGAATATAGATAGCGATGAAGGCCATCGCTTTTTAGAGGGCACTCTTAAAGATTTGCTTGATCCTTTTACCTTAAAGGATATGGAAACTGCGGTTTCTCTCATTCTTGAAACCATAGAGGCTGGAAAATCTATAGTCGTGTATGGTGATTATGATGTGGATGGTATTACGGCTACATCGCTGTTATATCGATTCTTGGTGAAAATGGGGGCTCGCGTAAGCTATTACATACCGGAACGGCAAAGCGAAGGATACGGATTAAATTTAGAGGCATTAGAGCATATTATCTCTGATGGCGCATCTTTAGTTATAACCGTGGACTGTGGCATTAGTTCCTACGATATTGTGAAGGCCGTTTGTGATCGCATCGACATTATTATTACAGACCATCATACAGCACCACCTCAAATTCCACCAGCACGCGCT
Source organism: Veillonella sp. (assembly GCA_022737715.1). Lineage (GTDB taxonomy): Bacteria > Bacillota > Negativicutes > Veillonellales > Veillonellaceae > Veillonella. The sequence goes on along the minus strand of JAIITD010000029.1, from coordinate 7,405 downwards.
GTTATTAATCATAAACAACCAGACTGCCCTTATACGGATAAAAACTTATCCGGTGTGGGGGTTGCATTTAAGCTATGCCAAGCATTATGGTTGCGTCAGTGTGGCGAATGGTATCTTGATGATTTAGATATTGTCGCCTTAGGAACCGTAGCGGATGTGGTGCCACTAGTAGGGGAAAACCGCATCATTGTACAGGCAGGACTTAAGAAGATGAATGAGTTGCCCAATTTAGGCATCGATAAACTTATCGACGTGGCCGGCTTACATGATAAAACGATTACCGCAGGACATATTGGATTTACCTTGGCACCGCGCCTAAATGCAGCAGGGCGTGTTACTCATGCAACGCGTGCCGTTGAGCTGCTTGTTACAGACGATGTAGATTTGGCAGAAACAATTGCTCAAGAATTACAAGAAACGAATATGGAACGCCAAGAAATAGAACGTTCTATCCACGAAGAGGCCCGTACTAATGTTGCTGCTCAAGGTCATCTAGCAGATTATGTAACAGTAGTAGCTGGAGAAAATTGGCATCCCGGTGTTATCGGTATCGTCGCATCTCGATTGGTAGAAGAGTTTTACAAGCCTACACTTGTTATTAGCATTGATAATGGCGTAGGTAAAGGCTCTTGCCGTAGCATTGAAGGTTTTAATATATATAATGCATTAAAATCCTGTGAAGATATATTGATTCAATTTGGCGGTCATGCCGCAGCGGCTGGATTTAGTATAGAGGCTAGCCGTATTGATGAATTGCGTCAGCGTTTAACAGAGTATTGTAAGGCTCAAGTTTCTCCTGATGAGTATATTCCTGTTGTATCCATTGATGCCACATTGCCCGTTGATGATATCGATGTAGATATCGTAGATCGTGTGTCTGCCTTAGAACCGTATGGGATGGGCAATAGTACTCCTATCTTTGGCGTTATGGATGCTAAGGTGCAGGACATTATGCTGATGGGGCAACTTAAAAATCACTGTAAGGTGATTTTAGCCACCGCCAATGGTAGCGTTGATGCTATCGCTTGGAATCGTCCTGATTTGTTTAGACATATTTTTCAAGGCATGAATGTGAAAGTTGCCTTTACACTTCAAAAAAATGAATGGCAAGGTTTTGTATCTCCACAACTCATGATTCAAGATATAGAGCCTATCGTAGAAGAACCTATTCAATTAAGTGCAGAAGGTTTACGTGAAATATATACAATTGTACGCCTAGCATTAAAAGGCGGCACTAATTCTTTATACCATGTGGAACAAGAAATTTTGCGGCGTAAACCAGATAATCAAAATGGTTCATCTGCATTGATGGCCATTGATGTATTTAAGGAATTAGGTATTATTAGCGAAGAAATGAACGATAATGGACAAGCAATGATCCGTTGGAATGTCATCAACGGTAAGCTTGATTTGACAACATCTGTTACGTTTATTACATATAGTCAGCAGGAGGTGATACAATGATGACCATAAATGAAGAAGGTAAAGCCTTAGTTGAACAAAAGGGCTTTAACAAAGAAGAGGCCTTAAAAGAGTTTATGGATTATGTGCATTCGTATCTAGGAGATGATGAATGCGACCAAATCATGAAGGCTTTCACCCTTGCAGATAAAGCCCATGAAGGTCAATTTAGAGCCTCTGGTGAACCGTATATCATGCATCCTCTTGCAGTAGCAGAGATTTTGGCGCATCTGCAAATCGATCATATTACATTGATTGCAGCCTTGCTTCACGATGTCGTTGAGGATACAGAGTATACAAAAGAAGATATTGAAAAATTGTTTGGTTCTGAAGTGGCATTCCTCGTTGATGGGGTAACAAAATTAAATCAGTTCCAATATGAAACTAAAGAAGACCGCCAAATGGAAAATTATCGTAAGATGATTTTGGCCATGGCAAAAGATGTGCGCGTTGTAGTAATCAAACTGGGTGACCGATTGCATAATATGCGTACCTTGAAACATATGCGTAGCGATAAACAAAAACGCATTGCCAAGGAAACATTGGAGATCTTTGCTCCTTTAGCACATCGCCTCGGTATTTTCAATGTGAAATGGGAACTGGAAGATTTATCCTTCCGGTACCTAGAACCAGATAAATACTATGATCTCGTTGATCAAATGAAACAAAAGCGTCAAGCCCGTGAAGACATCGTTAATGATACGATGGAACAATTGACGAAGGCCCTTGGTGAGGCTGGTATCAAAGCGGACATCAAGGGGCGACCAAAGCATTTTTATAGCATCTATAAAAAGATGAAAAAGGATAATCGCGACTTGTCTCAAATCTACGATTTACTGGCTGTACGCGTTATCGTTGATACGGTACCGGATTGTTATGCCGTTCTAGGTATTGCTCATAGCATTTGGAAACCGTTGCCATATCGGTTTAAAGATTATATTTCCATGCCGAAATCCAACATGTATCAATCGTTGCATACTACGGTTATCGGCACGATGGGACAACCTGTAGAAATTCAAATTCGCACATGGGAAATGCACCGCGTTTCCGAATATGGTGTCGCAGCCCACTGGCGTTACAAAGAAGGTAATAAGGGCGCCGATAAAGAATTTGACCAAAAGGTTGCATGGCTTCGCCAAGTGCTAGAATGGCAAGATACGTCTAACCCTAAAGAACTTGTTAATGCTTTGAAATTAGACGTATTCTCCGGCGAGGTATTCGTATTCACACCGAAGGGTGATGTCGTTAAATTACCTATCGGCTCTGTGCCACTCGACTTTGCTTATCGCGTTCATACCGATGTAGGCCATCGTTGTGTAGGGGCAAAGGTTAATGGTAAAATTGTGCCTCTTGATTACACATTGCAAAATGGGGATATCGTCGATATCATTACCTCTAAAACTGGTAAACCAAGCCTTGATTGGCTCAATATTGTAGGATCTTCTGAAAGTAAGAACAAAATTCGCAATTGGTTCAAACGAGAAAATAAAGAAGAAAATATTGAAAAAGGCCTTGAAGCACTTGAGCGCGAAGCAAAACGCCTCAATTACAGTTGGAAAGAACTATGCGCTGACAATCGTATTCAACAAGTTGTAAAACAGTTGAAGTCCAATACGGAAAACGAGCTCTATGCTGCTTGTGGTTATGGCGGCATACCGGTAAGTACAGTTCTATTGCGATTGGTTGAACTATACAAAAAATCAAAAGAGCATGAAGATGCCCGTAAAACAACGGAACAAATCATTGAAAAACTAAAGGTACAAGGGGCCAAAAAAGCTAAGAACGGCACTGGTGTTCTCGTAAAAGGCGAGCCTGGTGTTATGGTTCGTATGGCGAAGTGTTGTAATCCTGTGCCGGGCGACGATATTATCGGCTATATTACAAGAGGTCGTGGCGTATCCGTACATCGCTCTGATTGTACGAGCCTTGGTCATACGCCAGAAGATCTAGAGCGTATGATTGAAGTTTCGTGGGATGAAGCATCTACTGAATCCTTCCATGTAGGTATCGATATTCAAGCTTATGATAGATCAGGCATTCTCATGGAGGTAATGGCGGTGCTTTCAGAATTGAAAATTACCATTACCAATATGAACGCTAAGGTTCTTGAAAATACGAAAAATGTAATGATCAACATCGTTGTTGAAATTCGAGATATATCGCAACTTGATTTTGTTATGACTAAATTGCGTCGTATCCGTGAAGTTTACACGGTACAACGTAGTAAAGGTGGTGCATAATGGATACATCAAATTTAGTTCTCATGCGTATGCCGTTGGGCCCGCTTGGAACAAATTGTTATGTGATAGGCGATAAGGAACAGGGGGAAGCGTTCATTATCGATCCTGCCACTACAGAGGTGTTAGAGGCTTTAAAAAAACATAATGTAAAGCCGAAAGCAGTTCTCTTAACTCATGGTCATGGTGATCACATTGGTGGCGTACAAGGTATTGTAGATGCTTACGATGTGCCCATCTATATACATCATGATGATGTGAAATACTTAAGTGATCCTGAATTGAATCTAAGCAATTATAGTAATCCTACACCGATTACTGTGAAAGGACGCATTGTAGAGGTTCATGAAGGTGATCACATCACATGCGGTGCTATTGATTTGACTGTATACGAAACACCAGGTCACACACCTGGCGGCGTATGCTACTATATGCCGGGTCTAGTATTTGTTGGGGATACTTTATTTAATCAATCTGTAGGGCGCACTGATTTTGTAGAAGGTGATTATGATGCCCTCATCAACGCGATTAAAACAAAGTTATATACATTGCCAGACAATACGATGGTATATCCTGGACATGGTCCAGAAACACAAATTGGTTATGAAAAACAATATAATCCATTTGTAGGTGCTTAATTAATTTATTTAGTAAAGGGGATAGTAATTATGAATACAACATTGGAAAAATTAAAAGAACGCATTAAAGATAAAAAATATAAATTGACCACACAACGTCAAACGATTTTACAAGCTTTCATCGATGCTGAAGAAAATCACTTGAGCGCAGAAGATGTATATGTATTGGTAAAAGAAGTAGCACCAGATATCGGTCTTGCGACTATTTACCGTACATTGGACTTGTTTACAGAACTTGACTTGTTAAAACGTCTTGACTTTGGTGATGGTCGTAATCGTTATGAATTAAATGACGAAGAGTTTGCCCATTTCCATCATCATTTGATTTGTGTGAAATGTGGTAAGGTTTCCGAGTTTGAAGATGATATGCTAGAAACATTGGAATCTATCATTGCAAAGAAATTGAATTTCCGTACTATCGACCATCAATTAAAAGTATATGGTTACTGCAGTGATTGCCAAGCGCATATGACACCAGCAGAACTTGAAAAGCTCGATAAAATGGCACATCATGCTTAATGGATATCATTATACAGGGCCACTACCGCTTGGATCGGTAGTGGCCCACAACTGTGGCGCAGCCGGATTGTTTTCATGCAATGAAGAAGCTGATGTGATCTTACGTGCTGTTGAGCGTGATGATATGTATATTTTGACCGTATCTATTCGCGGCGTTGAACATACCTTAACAGGGCCCGTATCTTCTATGGGGCGACGTTCAATAGGACAGTCATTACTCGTATTGTTGCGTACAGAACAGGGTTTGCCTGCTCATAATGAGTGGGGCACGATGGTAGGGGTGCGTCCTACTAAATTACTTCATAAATATATAGATCAATATGGTTCATTAGAGGATGCAACTCGTCACATTAGGGACGAGTTTTCTGTGTCTTTGGAAAAATTAGATATTCTCAGCCGGATTGGGCACTATCAACGTCCTTTTTTAGAGTCGCACTCTGCAAAGGATATAAGTCTCTATTGTGGGATTCCATTTTGCGAAACACGTTGTATCTATTGTTCATTTCCATACGGTTTATATCAAGATTATCAACGACAATCTGAATTTATAGCAGCTTTGCTACAGGATATAGATGATGTACGCCAAATTTGTGAAAGTTATAACTTGCACACCAATACGCTCTATATGGGTGGCGGTACACCCACTATATTGAATAATGATGATTTTCATCGAGTCCTAACTGGATTATCTGCATTGATACCGGAAGGGCGTGAATTCACGGTTGAAGCGGGAAGACCAGACTCTATAACCACTGAAAAAATACAGTCTATGCAAGCGTGTCATGTGAATCGCATTAGCATTAATCCTCAGACGATGGATGATACCATATTACGTCGCATCGGGCGTGGACATAGCGCACAAGATATCGATGATATGTATCAATATGTTAAAAAACATACAGATTTTGCTGTTAATATGGATTTTATAGCAGGATTGCCTGGGCAAAATATAAAACATATGGTACATAACATGGATTATATTTGTCATAATTTGCCTGAAAATGTTACAATTCATACGTTAGCTATCAAACGCGGTAGTCCGCTATATGATTTGAACATGCAACATGATGTACCTGATGAGTCCGTGGTAAAACACATGGTGCAGTATGCTAAGGAACGATTAGAGCAGGCCGGTTATGTGCCGTATTATCTATATCGCCAACAATATATGAGAGGGCAACTCGAAAATATTGGGTATACATTACCAGGTAAAGCGTGTGAATATAATATTCAAATTATGGAAGAGCGGCAAACAATTATGTCTATGGGACCAGGTGGATCATCTAAATGGATGCAGGCCCCTGCGTTTAGACAGAAAAAGCAACACATGCCAAAGGATGTAGATGTATATACAGATACATTAGATGCTTTATTAGCTAAGCGGCATGCATTATGTAAATCATTTTGGGAGGTTGTGTAATGGCTATTAAAAGACCAAGAGGTACACAAGATTTCTTGCCAGAACAAATTGTAAATTGGCATTATATAGAACAGCATATGCGCGAAATTTGTAAAGCTTATGGCTTTAGTGAAATTCGCACACCTGCCTTTGAAGATACAAAATTATTTTTACGGGGCATTGGGGAAACTACGGATGTAGTATCAAAGGAAATGTATACCTTCTCCACTGGCGATGACAAGGAACAAAGCTATACATTGCGCCCTGAAAATACGGCTTCTGCCGTACGGGCTTACCTTGAAAATAAGGTGTATGGTAAAGAAAATTTAACCAAATGGTTCTATATGGGCTCCATGTTCCGTCACGATAAACCACAAGCTGGTCGCTATCGTGAATTCCATCAATTTGGTGCAGAAGTACTCGGCTCTCCATCTCCTGTAGTGGATAGCGAAGTTATCTGTATGATTGTACAGTTGTTGAAAGATTTTGGGCTTAAGGATCTCAATGTAGAGGTGAACTCTGTAGGTTGCCCAAATTGTCGTCCTACGTATCGTCAAAAATTGATCGAGTTCTTTGAACCTAAAAAAGATCAACTTTGTGAAGATTGCCAAGAGCGATTATATAAAAATCCATTGCGCTTGTTAGATTGTAAAAATGAAACGTGTAAATCTTTATCCGTAGGCGCTCCTGAAATTCATGAACATCTATGCGAAGAATGTAATACCCATTTTGAAGAACTTAAAACATTGCTTGATGCGGCGAATATTCAATATAATCTAAATCCACGTTTAGTTCGTGGCCTAGATTACTACACAAAAACTGCCTTTGAAGTGCAATATACTCCATTAGGTGCGCAAAGTGCCGTTGCCGGTGGTGGCCGTTATGATGGCCTTGTAGAGGAACTCGATGGTCCTCATACACCAGCTATTGGTTTTGCAATGGGCATGGAACGATTGTTATTGGCTTTGGAAAAACAAAACTTGTTGCCTGAACCGACAATCGAACCAGCAGTATTTGTAGTTGCTCTTGGAGAGGCTGCAAAATTAGAAGCTTTCAAGATTTGTCAAACTTTGCGTAGCGCATATATCACTGCGGAAATGGATGGACAAGGTAAAAGTATGAAGGCTCAATTAAAATATGCTAACAAAATT
>JAIITD010000221.1 GCA_022737715.1 Veillonella sp. | reverse complement strand
AACTTTGAAAAGGTTGTATACTTCAGTACTTGTGCGAACCGTGCGTTCCGTCAAAACCAAGGTTATGATGATCAACGCAGCTTGCAACAAGTTGTTGAAAGCCTCTGCAATAAGGCTCAAATCGATATCATCTATCCTGAACATATCGAAAACCTCTGCTGCGGCTTGAGCTTTGAAAACTACGATGACGTACATGAACGCGCTGTAAAAGATTTACACGATGCGTTAATGAAAGCATCTCAAAATGGTAAATACCCAATCGTTATCGACCATAGTGCATGCTTTAACCATGCGTTCAAACATATGCCAGATTTAGAAATTAATGATATTTCTGAATTCTTATGCAAATTCGTAGTACCTCGCCTTGATATTACAAAATGCGATGAACGTGTTCTTGTTCATAAACAATGTAAAATCAAAGTATTGGGCAAATCTCAATACATCGAAGACTTGGCACGCCTCTGCTCTGACAATGTATTCAATATTAAATCCTTCGCATGCGATGGCTTTGCTGGTCAAAAAGGTTTCTTCACACCAGAACTTAATAAATGTGCTACAAAAGACCTTGCTAGTGAAGTTGCCGAATACGGTGCTACACTTGGCGTAAGCTCCAGTTCTACATGTGAAATTGGTCTTGGTGAAAGCGGCGGTATCCCATTCGTAAGCGTTGCGTACTTGTTGGATCGTTGCTCTAAGGCTAAAAAATAATTGTACTAGAAAATCTAATAGACTAAATTAAAACAAAGTGCTAACATTTTATTATGATGTTAGCACTTTGTTTTGGTGGCGTGTTTGTATTTATTGTTAGATGTTTATTTTTCTAATAAATATGGTATACTATATGTAGGTAGTAGAGTGTATGAAATTACCTACAATATAACAAAAAAAAGGACGAGTGGCAGCTCGTCCTTTTTCTTGCTTATTTTTTATTCTTATTGTTGAGCCAATAGCTGTAGGTAGTTACTGCTAGGGCAACAATAAGAGGGGCAAGCAAGGTACCCCAGAGTGTATGAAACAACTCCTCCAATATAACACCTCCTTTCTGGAGGTATTTTTATTATATCATTATATTATGTACATCGTAGATAATTTAAGAATGGAACATATATTATGAAGAAAATTTTATCCATACTTGTCCTAACTATAATTATTAGTGGCTGTGGGCTAAATCAGGATGCAAATAGTAGTAATACCGAAAGCAATACTAAGAGTTCTAGTGAATCCACTCAAGATAGTAGCAAAATGGCTAATCTAGATAGTTACTTAACTGCCGCTAAGCAGGCTTTATCTGTTGGCGATTATAATAAAGCTATCGAGGAGTCTACTGTTGCTATTAAGGCTAATGCCAATAATGCTGAAGCTTATTCTATACGCGGCTTTGCAATAGCACTCAATGGCGATACCGCCAAAGGCTTGCTTGATACGAAGAAGGCCTATGATTTAGATCCTAATAATGTAGCTAACTACTATAATATGGCCATGGTTTATAAGCTACAAGGTCAATTAAATGAGTCTAAACAATGGTT
>JAIITD010000028.1 GCA_022737715.1 Veillonella sp. | reverse complement strand
TCTTCATCAGCCAAGATTTCTTTGCGCAATTGCAAAATATCTTCAACCATTTGTGGTTTTTCTTTGAGGAATTGATCGATACTCTTTTTATCGGATGTATCCAAAATGGAACCATCTAATAAGACAACGCGAATAGAGCGAATTGTTTTATAAGAGTTTTGTGCAGTACCGCAGCACATACCGGAGGAGTTATTATTTAAAATACCGCCTACCAATGCTGTTGCAAGCGTTGCAGGGTCTGGACCGATTTTACGGTTGTATGGTTTCAACAAATCATTCGCATCAGAACCGATAACGCCACATTCGCAACGCAATGCTTTACCATCGTCGATAACTTCCATTTTTTTGAAGCCATCATTACAAACGATAAGCACGTCTTCACTGGAACATTGACCAGACAAAGAAGAACCAGCTGCACGGAATGTAAATGGTGTGCCGCATTGTTGACACAAACGAATAAGACGACGTACTTCGGATTCGTTTTCTGCTTTTACCACTACTTTTGGTAAATAACTGTAACAAGATGCATCTACACCATACGCATAACGGCGCAGACGGTCTGTATAAACACGATCCTTACAAATCGCTTGCGCCTCTTTGGCAAAACGATCATAATCTTTAACTAATGTACTCACTTGAAAAGCCTCCAATCCTATCCTTAGGAAAATTTCTTTTATAACTAGTATACGCCGTTCTCATTTCGGTCGCTACCATTATGCATAAATTGTATATGAAATATAAATTCTATAGATACGCAATATAAAATACGCCTTAGTTGAAAGTTGATTTCATTTACCCGAAAAATGCGTAGTTTTCCTTGGAACATACATCAATAAAAATATATGATAACTACTTATGAAAGCCCATATGGGTATCCCCCATCAACATGCGTATCCATGGGAATCAACCGCTCTATAACATGAATACAGATCTACACCAATATATGAATATTTATGTGAATTTTCCTAGTATCCTGTATATTACACATTAGGAATTATCAATATAAATTAGTTATGCATTTTAGGAATAGATCTACTATTTGCTCGATTTTTAATAGTAATCTATTATTATTACTCTCCAAAATATGTAAAACATACAAATACATTTGATTGATTTTGTTTTACAAATTGATATAATATTAGTAGAAAGAGGTGATAATTATGGCTACAACTAATATCAATGTACGAGTTGACGAATTATTAAAAAAAGATGCTGAAGCATTGTTTAATGACTTAGGCCTCAGCATGTCATCTGCCATCACTATGTTCTTAAAATCTGCATTAAGTCATGATGGTATCCCCTTCGAAGTAAAACGTGCTAAACCAAATACAGAAACAATACAAGCATTAGCTGAATACGAAACTATGAAAGCTCATCCAGAAAAATACAAACGTTATAGTAATTTTGCAGAATTACTTAAGGATGTAGAAAATGAAACTTAAGATTGTTGCTTCAAATGCTTTCAAAAAGGATCTAAAATCTGCTAAGAAACGCGGCTTAAAACTAGATAAATTACAATCTATCGTAGATAAACTCGCCGATGAAATTCCCTTAGAACAAAAGTATCGTGACCACGCACTTACAGGAAACTATAAAGATTTTCGAGAATGTCATATAGAACCAGATTGGCTATTAATTTATCGAAAAGATGCAGATGTACTTGAGTTATTTCTGTTCCGGACTGGAACACATGCAGATTTATTTTAAATAACATATAGGGTTATAAAAACAGCAAAAGGGCTGTAGCAGAAATGAGGTAATCCCATTTCTGTTACAGCCCTTTATATTTTTCTTATGTTTAGACTATATAGGACCTCTTATAAATTAGTACAGGCGTGTTCTAATTTTAAAAGCATCATATATAGGCACTCTCATAAATTAGTACAGGCGTGTTCTATTTGTAAAAGTATCACATTTAGGTACTCTTATAAATTAGTACAGGCCTGTTCTATTTTTAAAAGTATCACACTTAAGTGCTCTTATAAATTAGTACAGGCCTGTTCTATTTTTAAAGAGCAGTGTCTATGAAGGTCTATCCTACTTAAAACAATATCCCGGATCCAATAATCAATTTAACAGCCAGTACAAATACGCCAATGCTCATAAGTGCTAAGATGGCCTTAGCCCTGAGTCGTTTTGCTATTTGAGCGCCTGCTTGGGCCCCAAATATGGCGCCGATACTAGCAGGGATGGCAATGTTAAATACGATGTGGTTCTCTACAAGATGGGTAATAACACCAACCGCCGTAGATACAGCCAAAATAGCATGGCTTGTAGCCGTCGCTAAATGGGTTGGAAATCCCATGATGTAAATAAGAGCAGGCACATGTATAAGGCCACCACCAATACCTAATATACTGGAAATAAAACCAACAATTATACTAATACCAATGCCTATAGGTTTATTATAGGTTACTTGGTCCATCGTAAGAGATTCTTCCTTACGCTCGCCCTTTTTACCAAAATTCTTAAATCCAATTAAGAATGATGCACATAGCATAAAACATCCAAAGGCAAATTTAAATCCTGGTCCAGAAAAGTCATCAGACATTTGAGCCCCTATAATGGCCCCTGGAAATGTGGCTACACTAAAGATAAGAGCTGCGCTAATATACACTTTTTTCTGTTTAAGATATGCCAGTGATCCTGAAATAGCATTACACATAACAGAAAATAACGATGTGCCAACAATCATGGATGGCGACCACTCTGGAAACCAGTACATGAATAAAGGTACAAATATGATGCCACCTCCGGCACCAATAATAGTACCCAACATAGCCGTAAAAAATCCGACTACGATAAAAAATAGATAGAATAAAACGATATTATCAGTCATATGGACACCTCTACTCTACAATCACTGTAGATCCATTAGGAATAATAGTAATCGATGCATCTTCACCCATAATGCCACGGGCAATGCTCAATGCTTCATCTAATGTAGACGCCGGCGTCATATGCATATCGCGAATGACTTGATGGTCGCAATCTTGAGTCACAACGATGACCTTATAGTGATTCAAGATACGCGCTAAAATTTGAATTTTCCATTGGTAAGGTTTTGTTTCATTACGAGGTACGCCGTGAATATCATGTAGGATTTTTTGAGGGCTTTCCATATTTTTGAAAGCCTCATATAATGCTTGTCCCCCATGACCTTCTTTACAAGAAGCAGCAATGATGATAACACCGCCATCCTTACAAGATGCTTCGCCAGCAGTCATGCCCTTTACGGATTGATAGAGATTTTGGTCAGATGGATAACCGCCATTACTTGTGATAACGATATCTGCAGGGATAGCTTTCACAGAAGACAAGGAGCGAATAAACTCATACCCTTCCTTATGCGCATCCACACAATCACCCGCCACAGCCTTGATAATTTCCTTTTTGCTATCGATGATAACATTCAAGATAAACTGCAAATTCGCTTTTCGTGCAGCGTACAACATATCCTTGTGAATCGGATTTTCATCGATTTTACCGGTTCGGGAATGCTCGCTTTCAATAAATTCGGCACAATGATTAGCCAACACCGTCACCTTGGATGCAACGCCAGGCAACACGGATTTACGGCCGCCCGAGAAGCCCGCAAAGAAATGAGGATTAATAAGCCCTTCGGCGATGAGCAATTCCGTTTCCACCGCCAAGCGATTGATGACGCACTTGCCGCCCGATGGCAACGTGCCGATTTCCACCATATTCGCAGCATCCTCAGAATCATGATTGATGAGTTTTTCGTTATTCACGATATCCTCGCCGAACCGATGCACCATCTCTTCGTGCGTCATAGCACGGTGAAAGCCAGTGGCAATCAAAATCGTAATATCAATAGTCGGATTCACCGCGCGAATGCGACGGAGCAAAATCGGCAACGTCACCTTACTAGGCATAGGGCGCGTATGGTCACTGGTTATAATAACCATATTTCGTTTGCCCTCAACCAATGCTTCAAGAGACGGACTATTAATCGGATGATCAAGCGCCTCCTCAACTAGCTCAGCCGGACTCTTCTCCGCCTTATACGCCGCCGCATTAGACACAAGAATCCCTTGTACGAACCGTTCATCAATAGACACATCTACACTTTTATAATCATAAGGAAAAGAATACGTCTTCATACCAGTACCTCCTGTTGTATATACACTAAGTATAACAGAAATAATAGGGTGCGGTAAGAGCAAGGGGCCGCTAAAATCTCCACCGGCCGGGTCTGACTACGCCCTTCGGGCTCCGCAGGGCCAAAGTCGCTTTTAGCGCCCTCTTACTCTTTTCCACAATAGAACAGAGAAATCATATTTCCAATCTATTGTGGAAAATATGAAAAAGGTGAGCCAGCTCAAAAAACGACTTCTGATTTCTCCCTCTACTGCCCCTGGCAATGCAGCTAAATCGTATTTTCATTCTATGTTAGATTTAATATAAAAACGCGAGGTCCCTCTGAAGAAATCGACTTTGGCCCTGCGAAGGCCGTAGGCCGAAGTCAGACCCGGCCGGTGGAGATTTCTTTAGAGGGACCTCGCGTCCCAAACGTATTTAAACTAATTAGATTGGAAATAAGATTTCGCTGCTTTTAATCGTCCTCGTTCGCACGATACTTGTAGTTCATCGCCCGGTTGTAGTTTTACATCATTTAAAGGCACAATGTATGTTCCATTCCGGCGAATGCTAACGATTAAGGTTCCGTCTGGCAGGTTGAGATCTTGTAGTTGTGTATCCACATAGGATGCTACTACAGGGACCTTAGTTTGGAAGAAGGTTTGAACATTTTCCAAATTGCTTTGACCTGTCATGGCTTGTAATAAGGAATCGTAAATTGGCGGTTCTTTTAAGAGTTCTGCCACCAAGTAAGCCACGATAGTAACGATACCGATAGCATAAATATTAGAAAAGCTATTCGTCATTTCAAGAACGAGCAGAATAGCTAAAATCGGGGTCCGCATAGCGGCCGCTAGCATACCGCCCATAGCGCAGATAACAAATTGCGGTACAAAATCAGGGGATATTAACCCTACCGACGAAAGCAGGCTTTCACAAAAAGCACCGGCCGATGCGCCGATGACGAGCATAGGCAAGAAAATGCCACCTTGAGCGCCACTGCCATAGCAGAAGGTGGTGAGCAAAATTTTGCCCAGTACAATGCCACCGAGGAGCAATACGCCGTGAGACTGAAAGGCCAGTTGGCCTACCAAATCATTGCCGCCGCCCAACAAGAGCTGCGAATCAAATCCAATAACAGCAACGGTTACAAAGGTAAGTACGAGTTTTAGAAAGCGAGAGCATTTGAGCCACTCGAAGAAGCGCTTAAAGGCGAATATCATGCGACAAAACAATACACCGCAGAGACCCATCAAAACGCCAACGCCGAGGAGAACGGGGAAATAATCAAGCGGCATCCCCGAGGTCACGGAAAATCCGAGGGCAGGCGTAAGGCCAAAGATAGTTACCGTAATGTAGTTCGATATGAGCGTAGCCACAAAAGTAGGAATGACGAGGTACGGATAAAAGCTTTTATGCACCTCTTCGAATACGAACATAGCCCCCGACACAGGCGCGCTAAAGGCAGCGGTTAGGCCCGCACCGGCACCAGCCGATGTAAGGATGCGTTGTTCACGTAGACCCGAATTCATCCAATACGACACGATTTTACCAGCAGAGCCACCGATTTGTACGGCTGGACCTTCACGGCCCACAGAAAACCCTGCAAAGCCCGTGAGTACGCCACCAATCATCTTGGAAATGAGCGTACGATACGGCTTCATATCAAATAAGCCAAGCATTTCCCCTTCAATTTGAGGGATACCGGAACCGCCAGATAATGGGGCCCACGTTAACAATCGATCGACAATAAAGGCGAATACGACCATAGCGATAAGCCAGCCAATGGCCCATTCCAATGAGATATCGCCCATTAGATGCCATCGGATATGCTCAGACTCGAGGATTAGATATCGATAGGCTGCCCCAAAGAATCCTGCGATAATCCCTACTAAAGCCCCTTTAGCAATAAGTTCAGATAATAGCACGCGATTCATCGACATATCCGCTAAGGTAGAGCTGCGTTTATTCATTTTCCAAAGTTTCATGCATTCTCCTCCTCGTGGAAAGCATATCGAACATCAGTATATTTATAACTAGTATACTTGCCGTTTCCTACTTTTTCAAGAATCCCCTTGTAGAAGAATTTCATAAAATAAAGAACAGCATCTATATGGGAATGATTTACCATACAGATGCTGTACAAGATTGTTATTGATTACACTTAATTAGAATATAGATTCATAAATACCAATAATTTCATCAACAGTCACATCTCGTGGATTACCAGGTGTACATGCGTCGTTGAAAGCAGATTCTGCGAGGAATGGAATGTCTTCCCGTTTCACGCCAGCTTCGCTGAGGGATTTAGGAATACCTACGTCGTCGGCTAGTTTTTGGATAACATCGATGGCTGCTTGACGATATGTTTCTTGATCCATTCCGTCTACATCAGGAACGCCCATAACGCGAGCGATTTCACGATATTTTTCGCCTGTTGCTGAGGCGTTGAATTTCAAGACTGCTGTTAAAAGCATAGCACAAGCCTTGCCATGAGGAATGTCGTACACAGCACTCAATGGATGGGCCATGGAGTGAACGATGCCAAGTCCTACGTTAGAGAAGCCCATACCCGCAATATATTGACCTACAGACATCGCTTCACGACCTGCGTATTCGCCAGCTACAGCGCTACGCAAGGAGCGGCCAATGATTTCGATAGCTTTCAAATGAAGCATATCCGTTAGTTCCCAAGCGCCCTTCGTAATATAACCTTCTACGGCGTGGACGAGGGCATCCATCCCCGTCGAAGCACATAGGCCAGTTGGCATGGACGCGGACATATCAGGATCGATGATGGCGATAATCGGAATATCATGAGGGTCAACGCAGACGAATTTACGGTTCTTTTCTACGTCAGTGATAACGTAGTTGATGGTTACCTCTGCAGCCGTACCAGATGTAGTAGATACAGCAATAATCGGCAAGCATGGATGTTTCGTAGGCGCCAAACCTTCAAGGCTACGCACATCGCTAAATTCAGGATTCGTCATAATCGTTGCAATAGCCTTACTCGTGTCGATAGCACTGCCACCGCCTACAGCAACAATTACATCAGCACCAGCCACCTTACAAGCAGCCACACCAGATGTTACGTTTTCAATAGTTGGATTCGGCTTAATATTGTCATAAATATCGTAATCAATACCTGCTGCATCAAGCAAATCCGTTACCTTCGTAGCAACCTTAAACTCAAACAAATCAGGCGTAGATGTAACGAGGACCTTTTTGAAGTGGCGATTCTTAATTTCGTTTACAATCTCCTGTATCGCACCTTGCCCAAAATACGACGTGCCGTTCAACATGATTCTCCGAGCCATATACTTCACTCCTAACGAATAAAAAATAAACCGATAGAGAATAACTATACTAATTAATTCTCTATCGGTATTAAAAAATCCTGTATGAGGTTGTAAATATGTTGTTATGAATACACTATATACTATTGATTAACCTAGTATTTATATACCATGATTCATCTTCATAAGCAAGATTCGTTTTACAGACGCATCAAGCCGTTCCTTAGAAATGGTACCATCTTTAACGGCTTTCATAAGGCCATTATAAGCCTCTTGCATATGTTCATACTCGTGGCATACGAGCAAAATATCGCTGCCGGCTTGAATAGATTGAACGGCCATATCGCCGAAGGTATAGTGTTTGGCAAGGGCGCCCATGTCCATATCATCGGTAACGACGACGCCATTATAACCCATATCTTTGCGAAGCCAATCGGTGATGATTTTCTTGGATAAGCTAGACGGATGATCAGGGTCAATTTGTGGATACATCGCATGGGATACCATAATCATATACGTATTCGGTTTCGACTGTTTAATAAGGTCTACGAATACCTTTGTATCCTCGGCAAGCAACGTATCTTTAGATACAGGCACCACGCTGGTGTCTGCATGTAAATCTACATCGGTTTTGCCAATGCCAGGAAAATGCTTGTACGAATACCATAGACCAGATTCATCATAGGCCTTGCCCACAGCACCAGCAAATTTCACGACTTGGTCAGGATTCGTGCTATACGAGCGTCCATAGGTTAATCCTAGGTCCGCATCAGGCGCAAAATTAATGTTAAACCCAAAATCCTTAAGTTCAGTCCCTACTTGTTTAGCCAAATTAGCTGCATGGCCAACAGAACCTTGCCCCAGCTCTTCGGCAGGCGGTACCTTGATAAGCTTATCCTCCATGCGCGCCACGGCGCCGCCCTCTTGGTCGATACCGATGAACAATGGCGTAAGCCCCGCACTTTTACCGGCCTTATTAATATCGGTAATGAGCGTTTTCACCTGCTCCTTGCTTTCCATGTTGCGGTCGAATAGGATAATCCCCCCCACCCGATATTCGTTGAGCATAAATTTCGCATCATCATTTAAGGTTGTACCATGAATGCCAATCATCAACAATTGGCCCACCTTGTCCGCGTCGGACATGTTTGCCACCAACTTATCCACCTTTTCTTCTGGTGAAAGCTCGCTCTGCACTACCGATTCATAGGTTACAGGCTCTGCCTTCTTGGCAAAAGGATTATGGAATGCACAACCTGATGTGAGCGCCAGAGCACCGATCATAGTCGCTGCTAGTATACGTCGTAACATATTAACCTCCAAGTATAATGTATATTGCTTATAGTATATCATCTTCAAACCGGATTGGCTCACGATATATCGGATTATGATATATGAGATTACGATATATGAGATTACGATATATGGGATTCCTTAGAAATATATAGATTCACCATACGTACAACTAGATAATTAGGCAACTACTTAACAAATCCCCCTCATCTATGCTATACTAAACTATATCGTAAAGTTTCGATGTAATTTAGTATGTAATGACTCGTGTGAGTCGAAGAGGAATATATGGAATTTGAAAATAATCAAGTACCAGAGGCAATTCTGGACAAATTAACAAAGGTGTGTACATGCCGTAGCATTACACGCAAAACGATTAAAGAGGCCATTTTTAATGGAGCTCATACATTTCCAGCTGTAAAAGAAGCGACTAGAGCAGGCACCGGTGCCTGTGGAGGCAAAGGCTGTGGCCCACGTATTGTAAAATTACTAGCTGAACTAAAAGAACAAGGTCGCATTTAACGTAATACCCTTGTTTTAAAATAGAACAGGCCTGTTCTATTTTGTAGAAACACAAAAGCTATTAGTTGATCATATACAATCAACTAATAGCTTTTTAAGTTTAAAGAACTGTTTTATTGGGTTATAGCACCAAATTCACGATGCTTTCAAAACCGCCGAGAATAGATTTTTGCAAAGGCACAAAGATGTGTGATGCAATCGGCGAATTTAGTATAACGATCAAAATGAGCAAGGAAACCATGCTGAATCGCGCTACGTGGATTTGCCATTTAAGGGGCAAGAAGTTCATCAAAATATGGCTGCCATCGAGGGGTGGCACAGGCATTAAATTTAAGATGGCAAAGTTAATGTTGTACACGACAATGAGAAACAAGACGAGGTACAAGGAATCATTGCCCAACAAGTTCGCCGCTTCGAGGCATCGCATAACAACGTAGCCAATAAAGGCCATGACGAGGTTCGCCATAGGCCCTGCGATAGACACTATCATATCATCGGTCCGCGGGTCCTTAAAATTGGTGGGATTCACAACAACTGGTTTGGCCCAACCGAATCCACCTATGATTAACGCCAAGGAACCAATGAGGTCAAGGTGTACAAACGGGTTCATCGTAAGGCGCCCCATCATACGCGGTGTAGGGTCACCCAGTAAATCCGCCGCCTTAGCGTGGGCATATTCATGCCCTGCGGCCGCAATGATCAGCGCCGGAATGGACGCGATAATCATAATTAAACTTAATCCAGAAAGAATCATATTACTCCTTGTTATCTAATAGCACTTGGCTACTACATCATGTATTGATTGTTTTCCAATTCATTGATTGGCTTCTCATGTATTGATTAGCTTTCCGTTTATTGATTTGCTTCCCATTCGGCAAAGCCCGCATTAATGCAAGACAATGCATTCAACACACGTGGATAACCAATATACGGTACACATTGAGATGCAATGCTAATCAAAAATTTCTTATCATTTCCTACATTCAAATTACCAATGACATGCGCCTTAAGCTGCGCTTCACAGCCTCCTTGGGCCATGAGGAAACAGAACGTAATCAACTCTCGTTGTTTGGTACTAAGACCCTTACGGGTATAGTAATCACCGAACATGTTGGCTAACCATTTATTAATATGACGCATATCTTCAGGTCCTGATTGGTAAAAGTTCCGCATCCCTTCGCCCCAGATTTCAACTTGCTTTTCGATGCCCTTTTCAAGGCGATTTTCACTAGTGATTGTGCTACGATGAGGATTTTGAATTTCTTCATCCCGATAATCAAGGATCTTATTGGTAATCTTAAAGAACGGACGTACCTTGCCAATACCAAGGTATGGTACTGCTTGATAAATGAGTTCTACAATTTCATCAGGAATGACGCCAAAATTTAAGGCAGCTGGCATCATCAACGAATATTCCTCTGTAGCGCCTCCGCCAACTAAGGTTGCTAAAATGGCTAGGAAGCGACTATGGGCTGCTACATTACAGCCATCCTCCGTAATGACCTCGTGAAAGGCAAAGTTTTCAAATAGATCTTCAAACTCAGGGTCTATATATCCCGCTGGCGATGCAATATCAGGGAACATGCGTTCCGTATAGGCTTGCGCAAATTCAGATTTTGCCATCCTTACCTCCTAAAATAATTGTTTGGCTTTCACCTAACATATAATTAATAAGCTTTCACCTAATATACAATCTATCATCATAATTATATAATACCTATCCATTCATATATATACAACAATGGTGAAAGCCCCTTATAAAGAACTTTCACCATTATACGTATCATTATAAGTATTTAATTATTATGCATGAACGTTTACAGTTGCAGGAACAGCATTTACATCAGGGAATGCAAAGTCTGTGCCATATACTTCTTTCCAAGCAGCTTTAAACATGTTGAATTCATTTGTGCCAGGATTGATTTGGTACAATTGACCATCTGGAGCAAAGCGATATACAGTGTGCAAGCTAGGATGCACAATATATTTGAACAATGTAGCTTCACCGTATTGGTTGTTATGCATATTTACTACATTAATACCGAATACATAGTTGCGGCTACCATCGATCAAATTAAATTGAGATGCTTTGTCGAAGTAATAAGTTTCTGTACCGTTTGCACTATTTGGCACTTCTGGGTAATTTGCCAAACCGTTCCAGTTAGCAGCACTCGCTACGGAACCAACCAATAATGTTGCTGCAAGAGCAAATGTGGTAACTAATTTCTTATTCATAATGTTCGCCTCCACCCTAAACGGGTAACACTAGGTCTACTCTCTATGACCCAATAATACAATATCTGATTAAATTATATCACATTTACCGTTTAATATCTTCAGGATTGATAACACCATGAGCTGCATCGATAGTATCTAATAATTTATTAAGTAGTTTTCTCAATTCTGCAGCTTCATGAACGGTAAAAACTTCTTGCGTGCTAGCGACTAGTTTTTTAGGTACTTCAATAGCGTCCTTGCGAAGTGCATAACCTTCTTCTGAAAGGGTAACCATAACCACGCGTTCATCATTACGACTGCGTTTACGTTTTAAGAATCCTTTTAATTCCAATTTCTTAAGCAATGGTGTCAATGTACCGGAATCAAGGCGCAATACTTGCCCTAATTCCTTAACGGATAATTCACCGTATTGCCACAACGCCATCATGACAATGTATTGAGTATATGTTAAATTCAAAGGTTCCAAATGCGGACGATACGCATTGACGATTTCCTTTGCTACTACATACAAAGGGAATCCCAATTGATTTTCCAACATTAAATAATCATCTTCTGGAACTTCTGAAACGCGATTATAACCTTCCAATGTACCTATTTTTGCCATTAACTAGCCCTCCATTACACACACATTAATATTTCTAAAATAATTGTACACAATTTTCCATTAAGCGGTCAATACATCTTTGTAAATTCTTCAGCAACTTACGGTTTCATAGATGAGGGGGAAAAATGACACGCTACTGCGCAAGCGGAGCCCGAAGTCATTTTTCCCCCTCATCTATTCTACACACTAAGCGCTGTAAGAATTTACAAAACTGTATAAAGGAAGGGTCTGTCTCCGCCCTACGGGCTCCGCAGGGCCAAAGTCGGCTTCAAAACACCCACACATCCACCATGAACGCTAATCTATATTTAGCTAATCGCAATATAGCATTTTACATTAGAATCCATTAGGAATTTATAAAGATTTTGAAAAAAGAAAAGGGTCGCCTACGCGACCCTTTGTGTTAAATCCGTTTAGTATTAAATATATCCTTAATTATGATATGAATTTGTATGAGTTGTTTTTTCATCTACCGCAGCCATGTCGACGAGCATGGTCCAAGTTAAGGCATTTTGAGATACGCTATTCCATTGGATGGGCATAACAGGCATGGATACTACATCTGTATGATCTAATGTGTTCATTACCATTCGTATTGGTTTCGTATGATTGACAAACCAGTCTTTTATTGTGCTTCGCGTTACCATAGTTGCCTCCAACTAAACTGTATCATTAGTAATAGTATTACCAATCTATACCCCCATGTGTATTTTTTATTATATACTATATACCCGTATAGGTATATTGGCAAGTGCTAATTTTACTGTTGTTGTAAATTCCTAATATTTTTTTAGAATAAAATCCATTATAAGGGGAAACAAAAAGGGCCGCTTACGCGACCCTTTAATGTGTAGTTATTAGTCAATATAGGTTACAGGATTACCTTTGATATCGAGTTCTCTGCGGTTTAGTCCATTTGGCAAGTCTGGATAGCCAAGTGCAAGGCTAGCGTATACTTTTTCATCATCGCCCATGCCGAGTTCGCGAAGGCGTTTGATTAAGCGTTCGTTGTCTTGGAGGTGGCGCAATTGGTTAACCCAGCAGGATCCCAAGTCTAGTTCGTTGCAGGCAAGCATCATGTTTTCCATAGCACAAGCTGTGTCAGAGAAATTATTGGCTAGCACAGGTTTATGAGCCAATACGATGAGTACCGGTGCATTGTAATGGAATACAAATTTGCCCTCTTTGGACATTTTAATGATGTTCACCATGTATGGCGGTGTTTGTTCCGTTACTTCCGTTTTACCATACTCTTCTTGGACAAGGGTTACTAGTTCGTTCAACACATCAGGATTGGTAATGACCATAAAATGTGTAGGCTGTAAATTGCCCCCTGTTGGTGCGCGACGGCCTGCATCGATAACGGTATCGAGCAATTCTTGTGCAACCGGTTCAAATTTAAATTTTCGCGTACTATGACGTGTTTTTATGCATTCTAATGTATTCATGATAAACCTCCTTTTGAGAGTATTCTACTATGAACTATTGATTGCTTACAAGTTTTCCTACATACGGATTATTAATCGCTTACAAGTTTTCCTACATATGGATTTCTGTCTTCGTCAGAATTAGATTTATATTTCCAAGACAATAATAATGCAGAGTTAAGTACTACGAGAAGGCTGCCACCATTGTGTACGAGGGCGCCCCATACTGGTGAAAGTGTACCCATCATGGCCAAGATGATGGCAATGCCATTGAGAATAAGAGCAAAGCTTAAGTTAATTTTTATAGTGCGCATCATGTGTTTAGATAACGCTACCATATGAGGCATTTCAGCAATCGTATCATTAACGAGGACGATATCGGATGCTTCTACAGCAATATCGCTGCCCATGCCCCCCATGGCGATACCAACATCGGCTTTTTTAAGAGCTGGTGCATCATTAACACCATCGCCAACCATGGCTACCACATGACCTTGTTGTTGCAATGTAGATACAGTATTCATCTTATCTTCTGGCAAGCAATCTGAGATAACATGGCTCATATTGAGTCGTTTTGCAATGTGTTGCGCCGTTGTACCATGATCGCCAGTAAGCAATACAGGTGTCACATTAAGGCTATGCAAATCATCCACTACATCTCGGCTTTCAGAACGAACACGGTCCGCCAAGGCCACAAAGCCTTCTAATACATTATTAACAGCCACGTAAATGATAGAGGCACCACGGCCTAAATAAGATGCAGCGTCAGCTTTCACAGAATCAGGAATGGTAACACCAGCCACGTTCATCATCGCCGCATTACCAGCAAGAACGCGCGTGCTGCTTTCACCATTCATAGAAGCCTCGAGGCCCTTGCCAGGAACGATGGTAACATCCTCAACAGTTGCCAAAGGCGCTTCATGATGATCTGTGTAATCGGACACGATAGCCTTACCCAAAGGATGCTCAGATTTTTGCTCAATAGAGGCCACCAAATGATATAAATCATCGTCTGTCATGGAACCAACGGACGTTACAGCAGTCACTTGAGGACGACCATGAGTCAATGTACCCGTTTTATCGAATGTAATGGTATCAACCTTCGCCAATTCTTCCATAATGTGACCACGACGCACGAGGAAACCGTGCTTACTAGCATTGGAAATAGCGGCCATGATAGCAGCAGGCGTTGCAAGCACCAATGCGCAAGGACAGAACACAACGAGAATCGTCACGGCGCGAATCATTTCGCCGGTTACAAGATAGGTACCAACAGCTGTAAGAAGGGCCATTACCACAATCCATGTAGCCCAGCGATCTGCAAGGCTTACGATTTTCGCATTGCCTGGGTCCGTTTCCTTAACGAGCTTAATCATACGCTGAATAGAACTATCTTCGCCGGCCTTCGTAGCCTCCATGTCGAAGGCACCAAATTGGTTAACCGTACCAGAGAATACGTCGTCGCCTACCACTTTATCCACCGGCATGGATTCGCCAGTCATAACGGATTGATCCACGGATGTGGTACCCATGCGAATTGTACCGTCTACAGGGATGATTTCACCAGGCAACACGCGAATCACATCGCCTACTTCGACGATATCTGCAGGAACAACTTGCTCCTTATCGTTGCGTACAACACGCGCCGTTGTAGGTGTTAATTTAACAAGACGTTCAATGCCCGCTTGTGCTTTGGATACAGTGAAATCTTCGAGCATGGCGCCCAGTTGCATGATGAAAGCAATTTCTGCGGCTGCAAAGTATTCGCCGATGACCACTGCTGCGATGAGGGCTAAGGACACGAGTAAATCTGCTTTTACGTCAAATTCCTTGTACATCGCCTCTGCGGCGCCCCACACAATAGGTAGTCCATTAAAAATGATGGCGAGCCATGCTAAATCGAAGGGCAATCCCAATCGGATGCCAGCCAAGCTCAATACTACACCGATGCCACCAATGGCCAATGTCACTTGTTCGCTATGATCTGCGAACCATTCTTTTGCTTCATTCCACATTACCATATGTACCTCCTGTGAAAGCTATAAACATGTCTATTCATGTTCGATTTGTATTAGATCTTATGTTTGATCTTGTTTTATACGTTGTTTTTATCTCGTTATATACCTATAGGGGTATACCTATTAACTACACTATATACCCTATGGGGTATATTTTCAAGGACAAATATATGTACACTTATTCATATTTTGATATATGACGTGATGAAGCCAGATACTTACTGGATTTTTTAATTTTATTCTAGTTTTGCATACATTTATTACACAAACGCATGAGCAGTTATTCATATATCATCTCCATCATATTTCTAGTTCTCACACTTGGGGATAAGAGCCAATAACCCTATATATGTGTCCTACAAATTAGAACAGGCCTGTTCTAATTCTAAGAAGCACTATATGTGATTCTGCAATTTAGTACAGGCCTGTTCTAATTCTAACGAGCACTATATGTGGTTCTGTAATTTAGTACAGGCCTGTTCTAATTCTAACGAGCACTATATGTGGTTC